>CALCCV010000667.1 GCA_937900305.1 uncultured Pseudobdellovibrionaceae bacterium
ACAATACTACAGGCAAAATAATTTTACACATATGTTAATGGTTATGGCAATTTCATCGATTATTATAAAATTGTAATAATTGATAAAATTGCCATGATTTTTATTTTTGACTATTTTATGTAAATATGTTATAATAAAAAAGTATTAAAAATTTTAATACCTTTGAAAAACTTTTCAGGTGGCAATCAACAAAAATTTGTGGTCGGCCGCGAGATGGGTGATCAACCTCGCGTTTTAATTGCCGCTCATCCAACCCGCGGAGTCGACGTGGCCGCCATGAAGGACATTCACTCACACTTGTTGGGTTTGGTTCAAACGGGCTCTGCCGTCTTACTTTTGTCGTCAGAGTTAGAAGAGCTTATGGCACTCTCTCACCGCGTGCTAGTTATGTTTAGGGGTCGTTTCGTCGCCGAGTTTTCGCGCGAACACTTTTCAGAACGCGACCTGGGCTGTGCGATGGCCGGGATTGAAGTTGGCGGTGAGCTGTGAAGAGCATTTTGGGCTGTTGCGCAGGTCTGGCTCTGGCGCTGGTGGTGGCCTTTTTCATGGGCGAATCTCCCATCCACGTTTTGCAAATTTTAGCTCAAAGTGCCTTTGGCAGTCCCTATGATTTTGGTGTGACGATGTACTACATGACACCGCTGCTGCTGACGGGCCTGGCGGTCGCCATTCCTTACCGGGCAGGTCTGTTCAACATCGGCGGTGAAGGTCAAATGTTGATGGGCTGTATGGCGACGGCGCTGGTGGGAGTGATTTGGCCAGAACTTCCTGCGCCCGCCTCCTGGCTCATCGCAATCGCCGCAGGTCTGTTGGTGGGCGGAGCTTGGGCCGCGATCAGCGCCTATCTCAAAGTTCGGCGCGGCAGTCACGAGGTCGTTATCACGATCATGCTCAACTTCATCGCGGCGGCGATCACTTCCTATCTTGCCATTTCGGTTTTTCCAAATCCAGGCTCGCAAAATCCGGAAACAATGCGCTTGCCAGAGACCTTTTTGCTGCGAAGTTTTGATCGCATTCCTTCCCTCTTTCAAGATGCGCCCGTAAATCTAACCTGGGTTGTAGCGATTTTTTTAACCCTGTTTTTGCACTTCGTGATGGAGCGATCCGTGTTTGGCTTTTCAATTCGCGCCACCGGCTTGAATCCACTGGCGGCGCGCCGCTCGGGATTGAGCACAGATCGCCTGCAAATTTTGGCATTTGCCATTGGTGGTGCCTGCGCCGGCCTGGTTGGTATGAATGAGGTGCTGGGCAACGCTGGGCAATTCAAAGTCGGATTCTCTCCTGAATATGGATTTATGGGAATCGCAGTTGCGCTGCTGGCGCGCGGCCGACTCTGGGCCTGTTTGCCTTCGGCGTTTTTGCTGGCCATTTTGCACAAAGGGGCGATGGACTTAGATATCGAAACTGAATTTATCACTCGCGATTTTTCGAAAGTCTTGCAAGGTCTGATTATTCTAAGCGTTGTGGCCTTTGAAAATCATCGCAAACCTGTGGAGCACACATGAGTGGAGTCGGTGAGGATTCCATCTTTTGGATCGGTCTCTTGTTGTCAACCTTACGGCTGACAACCCCACTGATTTTTGCAAGTCTGGGTGGATTGTTCACCGAACGTTCCGGAGTGATCAACGTCGCGCTGGAAGGATTCATGCTGCTTGGTGCATTCTCGGCGGCGGCGGCGGGACTTATCAGTGGCTCCAGCACAGTCGGTTGGTTGACCGCCTTTGTGATTTCAGCTTTGGCGTCCGGAGTTTTCGCCTTTTTCACCGTTCGTCTGCGCGCCGATCAGATCATCACCGGAATGGCCTTTAATATTTTGATCGCCGGACTCATCCCGCTCATGAATAAATCCTTGTTTCAATCGACGGGCTCAACTCCCAGTCTGGATCTGGCGCTGAGGCCCTCTGTGTGGCCCTATGCTTTGGCCTTTGCTGCGGTCGTTGGGGCTCATCTTTTTTTGACTCGCGCGCAAGGGGGACTGTGGCTACGAATGGCGGGCGAAGAACCGGCCGCGCTGACCAACGCGGGACTTTCCGTCGGGCGAGTTCGCTGGTGGGCTCTCGTGCTGGGAGGGGGTTTAGCCGGTTGGGGCGGGGCCACTTTGTCGATCGTGCTGGGCTCAGCTTATTCTCCGATGATGAGCGGAGGCCGCGGTTTTATTGCCCTCGCCGCACTGATCTTTGGCCGGTGGCGACCCTTGCCGACGCTCGGTGCATGTTTGCTTTTTGGCTTAGCTGACGCCCTCCAAATTCGCCTGCAGGGGGCGACCGTTTTAGGTGTGGCCATTCCCGTTCAGTTTGTTCAGTGTTTGCCCTATCTCCTCACGATTTTAGCGCTGGCGGGCTTTATGGGGCAGAGTCGCCCTCCGAAAAATTTGGGTCGGACTTGATTTCCACGAGGCCCACCAAAAGGGCGCGCCGGCCTGCACTCCTGACTGAAAAACAACTTGTTTTGCGCCAAGCTTTCGAAGACAAGTAAGCCTTCGCAGTTCGATCGACACAACACACTTCAGAGGGGGCTCTGTGATGGTTCAAAGTGTTTTTCAATTTCAAAAATTGAAATTTCTGGTCCTTCCGATCATATCTGTTTTGGCCGGGCTTGTGAGCGGTCAAACCGCTTCCGCTTGGGGTGGCCATGGTCACGACAGCATTTGCCAAGCCGCCGTTCACTTGGTGAAAAATGAAGAGTTGAAATCTTTTTTAAAATACCGCGCCTTTATGGTCGGCCATCTGTGCAACATTCCAGATACAGCTTGGCGAGATTTGCCCAAGGAGGTTGCTGCCATAGGTGCACCCACGCACTACATCGATCCAGAGCTTTTGGGTCTGCCGATTCCGCAAATTCCGTTGAATTTTGCGACGATCATTCGCGATTACACCGGCAAGCCGAGTGCCTACAAACCGAGCGAGACGATCAAATCCATCCCCGATGAATTTGGGTCGGTGTGGTGGCGAGCCGATCAATTTGTGAAAAAAATCGGCGCACTCAAATCCGTGTATCAAAATTTGACGGTGCCAATGGAAAAGAAGGATCAGCAGGATCCTAAAAATCCTTACAATCAGGCCACGTTTGAAATGCTCACAGCGATGGGTCTAATGGGACACTACGTCGGTGATGTGGGTCAGCCTTACCACAACACGGCCGACTATGACGGCTATGATGCCCACCATGGCGGCTTGCACTCTTACTACGAAGAGGTCGTCGTGGCCGAATTTGATGAAATGCTCATTCCCCGCATTGTGCAAGAGGCGCGCGGGATCAGCAATCCAACGCTTCAACCGGGCGTATCGACTCTTGAAAAAATGCGCTATATGAGTCAGATCGCCGCCGCCGACATACCTGCCGTTTTGCGGGCCGATCCGATGATCCAAGAATCCACAAGTCGCGAAGAGCTGGGCATGTTGATTCGAACACCTGCTGAAAGACAACCCGCCCAGGTGGGTTTGCAAAAATTCAATGCTCTAATCACCAAGCAGATGGGTCGTTCAGCCCAACTCTTGGCCAACCTTTGGGACCAAGCCTATGTGGACGCCGGCAAGCCCAATTTAACAGTTTATAAATGGTTTAAATTTCCGCACACGCCTGACTTCGTGGTGCCTGATTACGTGCCCGCCGTTACAACTGCGCAAAAAAAATTGAAATGATTTCGTTTCGCCTGTGACTTGCAAATCGCCACGCCATCAAAAGCGTGGCGATTTTTTTTGAAAATCTCATCTCTAGACAATCCCTGAATTGAAAATCCCAACGGTCCTGACGGAAAGCTCGAGAAAAGCGTTGCCACTAACCATTTTCTAACATTACGATTTCAACTGAATCGCATTCACCTAGACATTTAAGAAATTTTTGAACAATTTGAACAACTGAGTTTGCACCAGTAGTGTTCATCACGAAAGAGAGGGAATACCATGAAGGGATCCATTATCGTTCTTCTTGCGGCGACCGCCTTGGCACCACAAGTTTGGGCTAGCAAAGCTCGCGTCAACGCACTCCAAAACAGTCCCACGATCAATGACGAAAGGGATTTGTTAATCAACCCTGCTCGCGCACTCGAACACGGCAGTTTTTTTGTCATCGAAGCCGGTGAAGTGAAAAACACCACTGGCGCCATCGGCACCACTCCCATCGGCGAAGGTTTAGATTATGTTCAATACTCTGATCCAAAAGCAGAGGGTGGTTTTTCAAGAGACCTCGACGGAGAGGCACGCCTGGGTGCCCACATCGGTCGCCACTACTTGGCCACCGATAAACGCAACATCATGGCTGTTCGAACTGGCGCCACTGTTGGATACCTTGGTGTTAAAAATCCGCTAGAGATTTTTTACGCAAAGAAAATGGGCGACGGCGGTCTCGGCGCCAGCTTGAGCTATGCGAAGTCGGATGAAAAATCCACGGCGCTACCCACTAACAAGCAAGATTTCCTCGGTTTAAATATTGGTTATGCAACTCCGATTTTTGACGTGGCCCTCAACGCTTACGTCACCGACACTGCCGAAAATTCAACTGACGGGAAGGTGTCAGCTAGCATGCCGATGAATCTTTCAGGTCGGTTCCTGATGGACACTCTGTTTGTCACTGGTGAAATCGATATGGGCGCTTACAAGCACGAAACAGCTGCTGGCACTGCCACTTCCAATTTGAAAAACACGGACATTCGATTGGGTCTTTTCAAAAAGCAAGATCTCGAGGGTGGCCAGTTTTTTTATGGTGGAAAGTTGAGCCTTCGCGAATCTGACGATTCCGAGACCGTGGCCGACGACAAGACGTCAGCTAAATCTTTGAACTTTTTGACCGGTCTTGAAGCCAACGCGGCTTCTTGGTTGGACCTGCGAGGTTCGGTTTCTCAAGATGTTTTGCTCAGCGATTCAAAAACTGGCGCGGGTGACACTGTCACCGGCGACAACAATACAATTGTTTCCGCCGGAGCGTCTTTGAAATTTGGAAAATTGGAAGTGGATGCCACTTTGGGCGCCGCTCTCGACAGTGCGAACTATGGAAAAGTCAATGGCAACAGCCTTTTGGGCGACTTGGCCATGACTTATTCTTTCTAACAACCTGCCATCATCAACCGGAATTACAGAAAGATTCTTAAGAAAGGAATCCAGCAAAATGAGAAATATAATTCTGACCTTCGTGATGATCTGCGGGACGCCAGCTGCGTTCGCTTCAAAAGCGCGAATGAACGCTTTGCAAAACGCGCCCCAGGTCTATGACTTTCAATGGATATTCGACAATCCCAACCAAATGCAATTTGTGAAAGACCAATTCGTCCTTGAGATGGGCGATGGCACTAGCACGTCTGCACCTTACAAATTGGGACCCAACGTGCCTTTGCTCGCTGAAACACCGGCGCTTGCCGCGGTTTCTGAACCCGGCGCCGAAGGTGGATTTTTGATGAGCAACGACAGCAACGTTTGGGGCTTTTATGTCGGTCGCCGATCAGGTGTAACGACGCAAGCTCGCCGCTTGTTTGGTTTCTTGGGTCAAGAGAATCCCGTCGAAGTGATGTACGGAACTAAGGGAGATCTCAAGTTCTCTGGAACTGTTTCGTATTCAAACAGCGATAAAAAAGCTGCCGGAAAACAAAATGCCTTTGGCACTCGTTTGGGTGTGAGCACTGATGTTTGGGAAGCTTCGCTGATCGTTGGTTTGGGAAGCAATGCCGAAATCGCCGATTTGAATGGCAACGGCACAAAAACTGATCCTTTGGGTGTCGGCATCACTGAAGCCGGCATGAAATACAAAGGCACTTTTGGCGCCAAATTGGGCGGAAGTTACCGGGCCGGAGACACTTACTTCTATGGCGCCGTTTACCAAGACGGTTTCAAAGTCGAAGGTTTGCCTGCCAACTTTGCCCCTGCAGCTTTGGGTGGAAGTCCAGTTGCTGATGCCGAAGGAAACACCGAGATCGCCTTCACGACGATTGAAGTGGGCGCCGTCGAGACCGTCAAAGTCGATGATGGCCAATTCTTTTACGGCGCTTCGTACGTAGCTTCGAATTCTGACAATAAGAAAGTTGAAACCAGCGACAACTTCAAGAGGAGCAAAACGACTTTGCCTTTTTTGCTTGGAATGGAAGTCAAAGCCACTGAATGGATGCAACTCCGTGGATCGGTCAAGCAACCGGTATTGCTAGGCTCTAGCAAAACGGACGAGGCCGATGCTGTCACTGTCGATAACGCCACAACTATTGGTTTGGGCGCGAGCTTCACGTTGAACAAATGGGTTTTGGACACCACTCTCACGGGCGCCACAAACGGCCACTTCGACTTTGCCACCAACACATTTGCCAACGCTTCTTTGAGTTATTTGTTCTAAGTTTGATTCAACTTTGAATCGGGTTTTTAGAGCCTTCATCTCTAGAAAAACTGAGCGACTGGAAAGGGTTCCCGAGAGGGAGCCCATTTTTTTATAAAACTTTGAACACTCAATGTGGAGGGATCTTCACAGGATCTCCACATGCTCTCGAAAAAGCTCGCTCGTTTTCTGAGCTAAGTCCGTAGATTGTTCGATATTTCCTTTAACTCTGTTGGCCATAGGTTGTCTGTTCCAAATTTTTCTATGAGCTTTAAGCAAACAAAGATGAAGGCCCCATTTCGGAGCTTCATCGTTTTCATCAGGAGGTTCTCGTGAACAAATTGGTATTGATCATTGCTTTGACTATGGCTGGACAAGTTTTCGCAGCTGGCAAAATGGAGTGCGCTTCAAAAGGCACTATGAAACCTGAAGCTGAATTGAAAGCAGCTGCAACTGCGGCCGCTACTTGGAAAGAGCCTTCGGCAGTTAAATTTGCTTGGGACACAAAAACTCACTGCTACACTGCCAAAGGTGAGACGACTGAAGGAAAACACGCAGAAGTCATGATCGACGGCGTGACTGCAGAAGTTAAAACTAAGTAATCGATCTTTTCACAGATCGAGGCATTGATTGATCAAGGTTTGGGATCTTTACATCCGAAGCTATCATTGGCTTCTCGTGATCATTCTAGTTTCAAATCTTTTTCTCAATGAAGAGGGCGAGGCCTGGCATCAAAACCTGGGCCTCTCCGCTTCGCTCCTAGTTTTGATTCGCATCCTTTGGGGCTTTGTCTGCCCAACTCCTTATGCCCGATGGAAATTCTTTTGGCCCACGCGGCGGCGCCTTCGGACTTATGGAGCAGCGCTATTTCGTCGAGATCCTCCGCGACTCCTTTCCCACAATCCTTTAGCTGCTTCGGTGATGTTAGTGATGCTGGCTCTGGTATTAGGGTTGGGATTCACCGGCTGGCTGCAGGGGACAGAGGCCTTTCATGACTACCAGCCCTTGGAGAAAGCTCACGCCACTTTATCGACTTCGCTGCTCATTTTGATTGCGATGCATGTGCTCGGCATTTTCGTTGAGAGCTGGCACACCAAAGAAAACTTGGTGGCTTCAATGATTCATGGAAAAAAACGCCCCAGCAGTGGGTGATTCTCAACCAAGAAGAATCTAAGGTATTTTAAACTTAAATCATCTCCCGACCGCCAAAATCCTGGTCTCATTGGTCTTTTTGCCTAAGCCCTTAGCAAAAGACTTGCTTTTGAATCTGAAGTCGGCTACAGTCAATTTGAACTGATCAGATTCCAGATCACCAAATTCTAGATTTCTAATAAACATCACTTTCATTTGCTAAATGTAGCACCTTTAAACTCAAAATCTCCCGTTGAACATTTCAATTTTTCCAATTTCCACATCTTAATTTCCATATCTTATT
>CALCCV010000668.1 GCA_937900305.1 uncultured Pseudobdellovibrionaceae bacterium
TGACTGGAGTTCAGACGTGTGCTCTTCCGATCTGGGTTTGATTCGATATTTGGCATTTTTATTGTCACCAAATTGATAAGGCGTTTGGCCGAAAAATGTTTCGCTGGTCACATCCGCAACGACTCGATTGGTTGCTTTCAACGAGTTCAACTCATCGGCATCTAAGAGATCAAAGAAAGGTTGTCCCATCGTCAATCTGGTCATGAATTCGGGATATCTCTTTGGTGTTCGTAAAAAAAATGTTGGATGATTGATCAATACAAAATCCTGATTCATGGTTCCGTCTTCGGTTCCCTCTATCTTGAGAATGGATTGCCCAGGAACACCGACCACTTTGATCGCTAAGCCTCTGGCGTCGGGTTGAATGTCAGGTGGCGTTTGTCCGCCACCCGCGGGACTTTTTGGTGAACCGTTGGAAAAACGCAGGACGACCGGAAAAGATTTGGCTGGGATCGCAAAAATTCCAGCGGAGTATTTTCGGTTATGAACAATTGGACTCCATTTTCCTGCCAAGCAAGCGTGATGTCGGGCGTGAAAGTCCCTCTGCGAAGTCTTTTCAGAAATAGGATTCTGAGCGGATTGAAAGCGAAATGTCTTTTCATAGACTTGATCAAAAAGTTCACGTTCGCCAGCCTCCGCACATTCCCCTAATCCGGTTCTTGGAGTGCCACATAGCGGAACGTTGAGTGGTATTTTAAGTTCCGGCATAGCAATCGTTTCACCGTCTCTGGTCACCAAAGGCTCACTGGAAGCGGGTTTGCGAGTGGGGCTGCTGCAACTGCAGACCCAGGTCATTACACTCAATAGCAAAAACATTTTTTTCATAAGACTCCTTGAAAATCCGACTGATTGTTATCCTTTGATCAGCCTGTCATTTGGTGAGTCGATAATCAATGACGATCCTTGGTTGACCGCTATTGGATGTATTCGATTTCGGGGGAATTTCTGGATTGGACTTACCTGGAATTCTATTTAGGAGGTTCGTAGACCTCAACAAAATCTGGATCCAGTGGTTGAGTGTGATCTTCTGTAAATACGAAAACCACAGGAACGCGTTCAAAGTGGACTTGGCCTAAGCAGGGACAGGATCACCCAACCTGGGCTCGTGAAATCCGCTTTTAGATGTTGCTCTTCAAGCCCAATGACCCAGCCGAACAATTGATTGCCTGGAATTTTCCACACGTGGCTTTGCAAGGGATCCTTCGGAACGTAGGCCGTGAGCGGTTTTGTTCGCGGCAAAGTGATCTAGGACGGGATCTTCAGTGTGGCGTCGGGCATATTCGTCGATGGCCCCAGGGAATGTATAAGAAAAGACAGTCTCATCACCGATGGGCATGTTGCCAATAAATTGAGTGCAATTCGAATACGCGCTTATGGCGCAGTAGTCATCCATTCGCCAAGGCTCCATCGCATAGGTCTTCCAACTTTCGGGGTCCCAGGTCTGATCGACGTAGCGAATGTATTGTTCGAGGCGTTGACCTTC
The DNA here is from genome assembly GCA_937900305.1 of uncultured Pseudobdellovibrionaceae bacterium. Classification (GTDB taxonomy): domain Bacteria; phylum Bdellovibrionota; class Bdellovibrionia; order Bdellovibrionales; family Bdellovibrionaceae; genus CALCCV01. Next base: position 1,484 of record CALCCV010000668.1, read on the forward strand.
CGTCGTTTTTAAAATCACCAAAGGCATTACCCCATTGGGCTTCAACGGCCGCATGCCAGCCAATCGGCTTTTGGTCGACATCAATTTTGCCTGATGGACTAAATTGGCGTGACCACCGGCCCAGCGGCACTGGAAGGTACGCTATTATATTAAAAACATGACAGTTGCAAACGTGACGCTCTCAAACTTTGGATGTGCAATCATTGGAGGCCTCGCTGCCGGCGCTCGAAGCTCAGACCCCTTCCATTCGGAGATGAAGTTCGCTGCCAAATAAGGTCAGAATTCCCGATGACCCGTCAAAATGCAAAACGGCGTAGATCGCAAATGCCGTCAAAAACAATACGAAGAACAGGGCTACGCCGGGGCGAGAGTTCGAGATCGGGGAGTCGGACTCGCATATGATTTTTTTTCCGTGGATGAGGCTGATGGCCAATTGATCTTTGTGACGGAGTGAGTGCAAGAGCACTCCAAGGATGTGACCGATGACAAGCGCCAAAAATACATTGGCCAAGACACTGTGAATTCCGCCGAGCTCCGCGCGCAAGTCATGAGCCGTCATCATATAACCCGTGAGGGCCAAGCTCAGTGCTGAAGTTCCCATGGCAAGGGCTGTCCAACTCGAGGCGGGATTGTGTCCTGTCCAAAGCTTCTCTTGGCCACTCAAAACCTTGCGAAAGTACAAGATGAGATCGCTGAAGCGGAGGGCGAAAGATGAAAATCTAGAGTACTTTTCTCCGATCACTCCCCAACAAATTCGCAACAAAATGGCCATGAAAATTGTGAGACCGCAAAACATATGTATAACAAAATAAACCTCATCAACGTCATACACTTGCGTCACCACGTAGGCTGCTGCGAAAAGCGTCACTAAACTCCAATGAAAAACTCGCAGGGGCCAGTCATAAACGAGCTTCGAATTCACGTTGTCTCCTGCCACAACTATCGCTTGCCTTCGTCGCCTTGTCATGGACTCATATATATAGGGAAATTGCAAAGGAGTGCGAAATGAAAAAAGCTGTATTCATCATCGGTGCGATGATTGCTACCACCTCATTGGTTCAGGCGAAAGAGTGCACCAACGAAAAAGATCATTCCAAATGGATGCCCGAAAAGGCCTTCCAAGAAAAGGTGACGAAAGAGGGTTATTCCATCAAGAAATTTGAGATCGAAGGATCTTGCTATGAAATTTACGGCAAGAAGGACAACAAGTCCGTGCAACTATTTTTTGACCCGGTGACGGGTGAACTCGCAGCTAAGAAGAATCAATAGTCGTCACGTCGGTACACGTTGAATTTGATTTCAACGTGTCTGACTCTGGCGCCGTTTCAATCGAGTTTAAGTGCCAGTGTCAATCACCGTTACCGTTAGACCTTTTCGTTGTACTTCAGGTGTCGCGCTCTCTGTGGGCATTGATTCAAATTCCTCATCGGAAAAGTGAAATTCTTCGGGCTGTAAGTTTCGTTTTCTAACACGCTCTCTTCGCACCTCTTTAGGCGCGAGGAGGTGAAAGAGCTCGATATTTGCATCTGCTGGGTCGGCCAGAGAGCACAGCCAGTCCCAGTGGCCGACACTTCCACCAAAATCTAATACCACAGATTGACCCAGCAGCAGGAGCTGCCGCGAAAAATCGGCAATGATATTTCTCACGCCAAAATAATATTTATCGAAATCTTCTTTTGTCTTAATGGGGCCAACTTGACGAATGTAATGGTCGATTAAAAGTACAACTGCTTTTTTTTCTTTCGAAAGCTGTTTGGCAAACGTAGTTTTCCCGGCCCCGATGGGACCAGTCATTGCATATATTGTCGGTTTTGAGTTCATAAATTCACTCCTGTTTCAGTTAACTAGTAAACAAATTTTTCGCGCAATTGAAAAACGGATCGATGCGGCTAGCCCGTTGGCTTCTCAGGATCGTCGAGCCAAAACATGATTTTCACATGAGCTTCGTCGACATCTTGTTGACGGCCGGCCCAAAATCCCACGCAATTCGAATTACCCACCGCCAGGACCTCACCATCGTGGGTCTTCGAACTAATTTGGAACTCGGGACTGGTTTTCCCGTAAATCACCTCTGAAGGTTCATGAAATAGAGGACTCATATCCAATTTGCCAAGCACTCTGTCGTAGAACGCTCGCGCGCGTTTTAGATTCGAGACCCCCACTTGGACATAAGCTAACGTCTTCGGTGCTGGATATTTTTCAGATTGAGCAAGCACGTTCTCTGTGAATGCAAAAATCGATTTGAGATCCGCACCGGGAATGCCCAATTGAAGTGCGGCATTGAGCTCCTTAGATGAAATTTCTTTGAGATCGTAAACCCATTCAAGAGACCCTCCCATGAATGCACAGGCCAACCCGAACCAGCGCATACAAATGGCTTTTGTCTGCCAATGCATGACGGGTGCATTTTCATCAATGGCCTTTTGCACGACTTCGGTTGCCTTTCTCCACTCATTTTTGAGTTCGCTCAAATTGGCAGAGCCGAACTCTATGTCGTGGTCCTTGATCCATGCCAATTGCCGTTGGCTCAAATGGCGACCAAGTAAATTCATTCGCGATAATAGTTGAACAATGGAGTCGACCGGCGCATCGCCAATTTCTCCCATTTTTTCTGCGTAGCTAAGACGGGAATCGATCTCCTCAAGTTCTTGTTTGCGTTTTCCGATTTCCTGGCGGAGCTGTGAAGTGTCGATCTTTAGAGAAAAGTTAGGCTGGTCAAGAGCCTCCTTGATTTTTTCTAGAGAAAAGCCAAGATGTTTAAGAGTCAGAATTTTCTGCAGTCTTTCTAATTCTTCAGGCCCATAAATGCGATGGCCACCTTCGGACTCCTTGCTCGGCTTGAGCAATTCGAGCTGATCGTAATAGTGAAGGGTGCGTACGGTTAAACCTGTTTCCGTTGCCAGCTCGCCAATTTTCCAAGTTTTCTTTTGTCCCTTTTTAGCCATTGAGTCTCCTCAGAAACCGAGCTTACAACCTGACGCAACGTCAGGTTCAAGAGAATAATGAATTGCGGGAATTTCCAGGTTAAAACGAATTTAATTGAGTGTTCTTCTGACCGTTTTCAGTTTTCAATTGGCTGGAGATCGGTTTTAGATCATAGTTCCAATGTGAATATCAATTATAGCTTGCTGACCTGTATATTTTTGATTCTTACTTTGACAGCTTTCCTTTTGTTTTTGCGAAACAAAAAGTATCGACTTTTGATTGAAAAATTCGAATCTAAGGGCCAGCGGATGCAGGGAAAGTTGCGGATAGATTCCATCGCTAAATTAGGTCCCTTTGAGTTGCGCTCCAATGTGAATGAGTTAAAAATTGAATCTCCGGGTTTTTCCGCCCCTTTGAAGTACCGACCATTGTTTCCACCTGGCCTAAAAGGACGGGGAATCCTTTCCACTTATGAAGACAACGAAGACGTGCATTTCTATTATATTTCTCCAGAAGAGATAGCCTTAGCAGCAGAAATAGAACATGCGAAATCAACATCTGCGATTCACTGGGGCCTCTTGGCAATTTTTGCATTGCTATTGACGGCGATTCTCCTGGTTTTATCCTACCAGTCATTTTCTAATTGAGTTTGATCGTCGTAAAAGAAACCAACGCCAGTGAGTTTTCAAACCAGTCTTGCTCAAAACTCGGGGTTCACGCCACTTGTTTTTAATGAAATTTTGCCTGAAAACTCTCTGCGAAATGTCAGTTTTCCTCAATTTCGGTGCGGCTTCCATCGACTCATCAGTTCAATCCCTTCGGTGGTGATTTGTGCTAGGAGTTGACGGTGACTCTGCTCAAGTTCTTCACGACTTAATTTTTCAACACGAGGCAGCCAGTCTCGTAAAGCTTTGATTTCAGCTAAACGACTTTGCATTTTCAAGAGCCCCCCAAACTGTCGAAGCGTGGCGGCTCTCAACAACAGTTTGCCCGTCGGATTGATGGGGTTGAGAAAGAGGCTCATAGGGCTTCCCATCACGAGGGCCTCTGGATCAGAGCAAATCGGATCACCGGGGCAACGTTGAAAGGCGTCTACGTGCAATGAAGCCAAGTATTGATTCGCTGTCTGATTGGGGCGGTACAAAATCTTTTGCAGACGCTCCCACAGTCGCGAATAGCTCAGGTCGCCCGAGTCGCCCGGGTCGCCCGGGTCGCCAATCGAAGATTGCAGTTCAAAATCAGTCAGCGAGCGCAATTGCGAAAAAAGTCGTGTCTCGCGCACCAGCATCAATCGATAAAGGTGAATCCCACGATCTTTCAGATCCGTACAGTCCGCCAGATTGTGAAATCGAAAGCCCTTTGGCCATCCCGAATCGACTAAAGTTTGTGTCATCTCGGTCAGCGCGGATTTTAGAACACCCAAGTCAACCAGCTTGCTAATCATCGACGATTCAGATTCTAAAGAGGCTCTATAGTAGCAGGACACCTTTTCAAGTTGAGCCAGGCGATCCCTCGGCTCCAGTTTATCCTTGAGGTGCTGAAAATAAATCTTGGTCATCGGCATAAAACCATTTATTTCCCAGTTGATCCAAGAAAGATCTCCAATAGGAAGGGCATGAAATGCCGGTTTAGAAAAAACCTGACTCATGCGCAGGTACTCGTTCTCCGTTAGACCCGACTTGTGTTGCGACTCCAACTCAGACCTCAGCTCCTTCAGCCTTTGATTGTGGACTTGGGTCAGAGTTCGCATCTCGACAAGTCGAACCTCCGGCTTCGAGACTGAGGAAGTGCCTTCACCAATGAGTTGTTCAGCTCTTTTCATTTTTTGGCGCGAATCAGGATCCAAAACCAAAACGAGATTTTGGTCGGCTTCGGGAGACCAAAATTTGGGGTCGGCCTTATAGTTTAATATTTCGGCAAGCTTCTCCTCTTTCAGATCTTCGTCCCAAAGATTGAGAGCGACGATGGTGAGCCCAAGAAGCGGCACTGCCGCCGCCACAAATGAAAACAGAATTCGCCACGATCGGCGCCCCTCTGCATTTTGGCCCTGTCTGCTACCAATCACGAGTTGTTTCCTTTCTCTTGCATATTTCAAGTTGCTTCGATACCTCGGAAAAAACGGACCTTGCATTTAAACTATCATGCGTGAGTCAGAAGGAATCGAAGTCTGTGTGATAATTTCTCCATCCCCCTTAAGTCATCACGACAGTTCTTGCTTCATCCATTGAATCGTTTTCTTCGTTCGGGAGAGGTATTTGACCTTCTTCATATCGGCGAACGATTGCAAAAGGATTCCACTCAGTCAGCGACGGGAAAGGAGTCTGCGGTCCAAGCCTTTCAAAAGAAAGTTGAACAAAAATTTTCTTTTATCGGTGTGCGCTTTACGAGTCAGGTCGATCCGCTACCTGACACACATTCGCACGCTGAGATCAGCCTGACACCAGGGGCGGAGCAACCCAATTTTTTGTTCCTGTCAGATGTTCTAGATGGTCGCATCAGTCTTTTGCACTCGGTGAGCGGAATGGACGCACGACATGAGTACAAAGCTGCATTGGCTTTCTTAACGTTCGCTTCTGTTTATGAACTGGAAATAGATTTAGTGGCCGAGACGGCAATTCGGAAGTGGATTGCAGCTTTTTTACCAGATCGCCTTAGTAGTCCGTCGTTGCAGCTGGAATTTCAACGTGAAGGTAAACGCATTTTTCTCACGATCTATCAATCTATCTCACACTTTCCAGTTGATTCGTCGATTGGATCCTGAGCGCAGGTTTGCTTTGGAGTGGCCTGAATCGGAGAGAACTACTCACACTCGATCCGTGGATCTTGCAATGCTCTACAATAAGCAACCTCTGGCCCAAGAGCCAATAGGGCAGGGTGATGGCCCAACCGCTCAGGAACTTGGAATTACATTTTTAACACACCAGACACCGCAGAGCGATGTTTATGCCTCGATGATTCGCTCTCCAATAGGTCGGCCCCTGGCCTTTGTTCCAAGGCAATCTAATACGGAAAATGCGGGTGATGTCCCAGGAGAGCTCGCACTCCGAGGCAATGGTCATTACACCATGCGTGGCAGAGATTCGCAATGGGACCCCAACTACGGCGACGGATCTCCTCTTATCGTGGAATTTCCGTCTGACAAAGTACCAACTCCGGTAGAATATTTTTCGGCCATCTTAGGACGGCATCAACTGGCTGAGCCGAAAAGGTAAGCCTCCAAGATTAAATCTTGCGAAGGAATGGAATGCCCACAGAGCCGCCCTCGGCGGCCCTACCATCAATCAATCATGCAAGTCATCCCTTGATTTTCCTGGGTCCAAG
>CALCCV010000669.1 GCA_937900305.1 uncultured Pseudobdellovibrionaceae bacterium
AGTCAAATGCCATTAGATTTAAAAAGAAAGAAGGCTGATATTTATGTCTAAAATACAGGAAGCCCGGAAGATATGTTTGCAAATGTTCTTCGAAAGCTCAACAAATTTCTCGGTAAAAAAAAATGATAAACTATTTAAAATTACTCTTTATAATTAAACAATATAGTAAATTATTCTCTATAGATGGGGTAAATTTAGAATTTGAAAAAGAAGCTTTAGACGCTATAGCAAAAAGAGCTTTGGAACGTAAAACCGGGGCTAGAGGCCTTAGAGCAATTTTAGAAAATATGCTTTTGGATTCTATGTTTAATCTTACGGATTATCAGGGTAAGAAAATGATCATTACTAAAGCCGTTGTAGATGGTGAATCTGCTCCGATAATACAAGAAATTATTCCTACTAAAGTGCCACGTAAAAAAGCTGGTTAGATGCCATCAATCCTGTCAAATCGCAGCTTAGTAAAAATCACAGGAGAAGATTCGGCTAAATTTCTCCAGAATCTTGTTACTAATAATGTTCTATCAAAAAAAACCATATATGCAATGATGCTTTCCGCGCAAGGTAGATTCTTATTTGATATGTTTATTATTCCAATTGAAGAGGGCTTTCTTTTAGATATTTCCAGTACTACTAAAGATATTTTTCTGCAAAAGCTAAATATGTATAAAATCAACATGAAGGTTAGTATTGAAGAGTTTGATAGGAAAATTGGTTATAGCCAAACTGCTATTAATGCAGAAATATCTTACCAAGACCCACGCTATGAGAAGCTCGGTTATAGATTTATTACTGAAGACAATATTGTTGCAGATAATTCATATGAATTGGACAAATATAAATATACTATTCCAGATGGTGGAGTGGACCTGTTATATGACAAAGCTATGCCACAAGAATATGGGGCAGAAGAACTACATGCGATTAGTTATAATAAAGGTTGCTATGTAGGCCAAGAAGTAATTTCTAGGACTAAAACACAAGGTCAGGTTAGAAAAAAAATATACAAGCTTACAGCAAGCATAGCTTTAGATCATATTCCTCATGGTACAGAAATTATCTCAAATGAGAAAAAAATCGGCATATTTTGCTCTGGGCTTGGCAATATTGGAATAGGACTAATAAGAGAAGAAAATATCGAACAAAATTTAACCATTTTTGTGGATAAGATTGAGGTAAAAATCGAACGAGCTGAGTGGTATAAAGATTAGAAAAATCTCAAAACACCATGAAATTTTAAAGTGACACTTTAGATTTTCATGGTATAATAATGATAGATTCTAATAAAATATATAATTATGATAGAACGTAATGAACTACTCACAAAAATTAGAGATGCTTTTTCAGTAAACAGAATTGTTTGTTTACTAGGCCCAAGACAATGCGGTAAAACGACTATTGCACGAGAGCTATGGGCTGAAAATGGAAAGAAAATAAGCGATGAAGGATATTTTGATTTAGAAAGCCCTGTGGATTTAGAATCATTAGAAAATCCTGAGCTTACCTTAAAGCCATTAGAAGGCTTAATTATCATTGATGAAATTCAAAAACTGCCCCGCCCCTTTTTTCCCGTCGTCAAGCTTCCAAGTCGTATCGCAAGTGTCGCAACAGTTTTCGTGAAAGATTCGTCAAAAGAGGTGATCGCATGAACAATCGTCTGAACAATCTAAAAATTTTAAGCGCGGCGCTGATGCTCGGCTGGATTTTAGGATGTCAAAACAATCCCTACGAGGACAAGCCCCATGTTTTACCTCCCGGCGAAAAACCACCGCCGCAGCAAGAGTTCAAACCCCAACCGATTGCAACTTACAATTTGCTTGTACAAGATGTTATGAAATTTGAAGAGGGAGTCGCTTCGACCTACCAAATCGTGGCGACCGTTCCAGCCCCTGGTTCGCCCAATTTGCACTGGGACAATCTTCCGGCGGGAATGGTCTTTGATCCAAACACCAGCCAAATTTCTTGGACGGCACCGGTCGATGCCCTCAAGGATCCAAATTTTCCGAATGACCAACGGCGGTTCGTGGTTGCTCGAGCGGATCTTTCAAGCTCACTGGCACCTGAAAGTGTGACTAGCAAAGTGTTTGTCATCACTGTCAATAAAGTGGCTACGGATGAAGCGGTGTCGTTAAAAGATGTTGATTCAAATGAAGACGATGTCGAAAGGGGACAGTGATGCGGCCGTCAATTTTGAAATCGGCTTGCGCCGCGTGGATGGCGGTTCTTTTTGTCGGCGGGACTGTGCCGGCGCAAACTCTGCCGATGCCGAAAAAGGTGAACTCGGCAAAAGCAAAATCGTCTGCCAAAAAAAAAGAAACCGCAAAGGCTCTCGCGCCGGTGGATCCCGGCACTCAGGACATTTTATCAGATCTTTCTGAATTGAATGCGACCGACGAAGCTCAGGGCGAGCTGAGCGAAAAGTACATTGCCGTCAGATCCCGAGATGTTCCCTTGGGAGGACGTTTTGAGTTCATGTTGAACGGCGGAAAAGTGGTGCAAGGCGATGGCTTCCTAGATACGTCAGAAGCAGGTGGAGCGATTAGCTATCATTTCACTGATCGCTGGTCTTTCGAGATCGCAAAGTCTCAAGTCCAAAATAAATTTACCAAAGCTGCAAATGACTTAGAGGCGGCCTCTGGATTTTTGCCCTTCGTCGACTATGCGAAATCTCACAGTGAAGCCAAAATTGTGCTCAGGGGGCTTTATGGAAAATTTCGGATCACTCGCAATCAAGCACTGCTGTTTGATCAGTATTTGAGTCTCGGTCCGTCTCAACATCAATTGAATTCTGGCGATGTTTCGGGTTTGACGGGGGAACTCGGTTTGGCATTTTGGCCAGCTGATCACTTGTCATTTCGAATGGGCCTGAAAGACCACTATTATAAAGAAGGAGTCGGAGATTTGGCGGCTGATGCTCATCACACCCAGGTGTATGCTTCGCTGGGGTATTTGCTGTGAAAATCTCAGTGGTGATTTGGACCTTTTTGTCGGTCGGCATTGGGCTTTCTCCAGGGTGGGCCCTCGGAGCCACTCAGGTTTCTGTCAGTTCCTCTGCCCAGCGGGCCCTGTTGGGTGAGTTCGCCGAAGCCCTCAGTAAAAATGATTTAAAGCGAGCGGCAGAGGTCGCCAAAAAACATCCTTACCCTGATTTGGCCTTGGGGCGTGTCCTCTATCAAAGTAAAGATTTTCTGGGGGCCGCCGCTGCCTACGAAAAAATTGCCAAGACCTCATTGGCTTACGGAAGAAGCCGACAAGAGTTGGGTTGGGCCTATTTGCGGTCTGGTCAGCACGAAAAATTGCGAGGTCTGCTACTGCATCTCAATACGCCGCTGGTCCCGCTTGAAAATCGGCTCGAGGGAAGGGTCTTAGCCGCCTACCAAAATTTGCTTTTTTGCGAAGATCAGAGCGCACAAAACGAAATTTCAAAATTTCAAGAAGAGCTCCGCGAATATTTGAAATCTGATGCACAAGCTGTTTCAGATTCAACAATGAGAACTCGTCCCTTCCTTCAGAAGCAGATCAACGAAGCCATCGAAAAAATGAAATTCGTTCGTTTCGAAGTGGATCATCAAATTTATCAAGCGCAGAAAGCCAAAGGCAAGGGTGAGTCTTTAGCTCAACGTCAGTGGCTAGAGCCGGCCGCGATTGCACCGACATTGTCGCCCGAAGTTTCACGTCTGAGTTTTCCGGTCCATCGTGAACTTTGGAGTGATGAGGTCTTTGCGGTGGTTGGTCAAGGTGAAGGCCTTTGCGAAAAAGGGGCAATGTGAAAAAATTCCGTCAAAAATATTTTTTACTGGGTTTGGTTGTCGCAATCTTTGGTTTTATTGGCTGCAACAAGGACTCGCGGTTTGGTGAAATCTATGAGCCGACGCCGCCGCCCAAATTGCCTCTGAAAACTTTCACGAAGGCCTTGGCCATCGACGAAATGTCGGTTGGTGGAAATAAACTCGACGTCCTGTGGGTGATCGATAACAGCGGCAGCATGGGTCCTTATCAAAAGGGTGTGAAAGATGGCACCAGCGCTTTCATGACTGAATTTTCAAAACAACAAAGTTTAGACTGGAAGATGGGACTGATTTCAACGGGAATATCTGACGAGACCTATTTGGGCTTCGAAAGCGAATTCAATTGGCGATCCATAAATCCGGTTCTGACATTTCAAAATGCAGTCAGTGATCTTGGTATCTCAAGCCAGGACAATGAAGCGACTTTCGATCCCACGTTAAAGGCGCTGACTGATTTTCCCAATTTCTTGCGCCGCAACGCCTATCTCGCATTGATCATGGTCACTGACGAGCCCGAGCAATCGACCGTCAACGACGAAACGGCGTTCTTGGCCGCGTTGAAGGTTTTGAAAGAAAATACTAAGTTAATATTAACTTACGGCGTTTTTCTTAAAAACTTCGGTTCCGGAGATCCGAGTGGGGCTTATATGAAGTTCATTCAAGATACAAATGGGCAAACCTATGATCTCCGCTCAAGCGACTATGGTGTTCTATTGGCGAAAATCGGCAGTGATCTGGTTAGCAGAGTGAGTACCGTGAATCCTTTCGTTTCTTTGCCTGAGCGTCCTGTGGTAGCGACGATCCAATTGAAGTTCAACGGTCGTATTTTGCCACCGGGGCAAAAGGATCAAGGGGGATATTGGATTTATGAACAGCAAAACAATGTCATTCGCTTCACAAACGTCGAAATTTTCACGCCCACTGACCGAAATGTTGAGATCACTTACGAACCAATGGCAGAATACGAGTAGTCGTCTTTCGATTGCAAGACGTGTGTTATCGGCCGATGTCGCGATAACCATCGTCTCAATTCTACACAATCCTTCGGTCCAGCCGATGAGTGATCTCGACTCATGATGAATCGAATGAGCGATATTTGGGCGCCGGTAGTGGAAATGTGAAGATTCAACCCCTATACTAAAAATGAGTCAGAGTTTCGTTAAGGGGGATCTATGTTTCAATCTTCTCGGTCTGCGTGGGGACGCGGGCTTGGGAATGAGATGGTGGGAGTCTTGCTGGCCCTAGGGGCTGCAGGTCTGCAAATGGGCTGTGGAGCTCCATTTGAAAAATCGGAAGTGAAGTCTTTAGCTCGGGTTAGTCAGTGCAACCCGGCTGTTGAAAGTTGTGCGACTTCCACCGGGGGATTCAAAAAAACTACGATTGAAGGCAATTATCAACCTGGAGATTTGCGGCCGCTAACGGCCTCAGAAACTCGGGCAACCCTCACCGAAATTTTCGGGGCTGAAGTCATGAGTTTGCCAGCCATCGCTGGAGCCTTGAACTACACTCCGGATCCTGAGAAAGACATCATCGCTACCTTCCGGCCAGCTTTGGACATCGACTTTGCACGAATGGTGAGAGGCCTCTCTCTAGAGATCGCGACAAAAGTTTCGGCAGATACAGCTGTACAAGCTCGCTTTGCAACCTGTGCGCTGACCGCCGTTGCGACGCCGTGTTTTGAAACCTTTCTGAAGGGATTGGCAGCTCGAATTTTACGCCGGCCCTTTTTCCCCAGTGAGCTTTTGGATTACAAGGCCAAAGCGGGCACTGATTTGGTAAAAGCCATTAAGATATCCGTGATGAGGATGTTGCGATCGCCAGACTTCATGTTTCACGTTGAAGTGGGTGATGAGGTGGAGTGTGATCCGACTTGCCCAGGCACAGTTAATCTGGCACTTCCCGTTTTCCCGTTGAATCAGTACGAGATTGCAAATCGCATTGCTTTTCAAACCACAGGCGTCATCGCAGACAATGAATTGTTAACCAAAGCAGGAGCAGGCCTGCTGACAAATTTGAGCGAAGTGAAAGCACAAGCGAATCGTCTTTTAAGCACCCCTAAAGCTAAAAATAAAATTCGCGGATTTTTTACATATTGGTTGAACATGACCACGATTGATAAAGTGGATGCCAACGTGGCCACTCATTTTGCGGTCAATCGAGAGACCACTCACCTCGAAGCTAAAGAGGAGCTGTATCGTTTTGTTGAAAACATTCTCTTCACCAGTAATGGAAATATTGAGGATCTGTTTAGCTCTAATCTAGGAATTCCTTATACAGAAAACCTGAAGAAAATATATGGAGTGAGCTCCGTTAGCGATGTGCCAGTGGCACTGCCTGATGGCCGCAAGGGAGTTTTGCTCCGACCAGCTTTGTTGATGAATGAGCAGGGGTTTCCATCCCCAATTAAGCGAGGAGTTTTCGTTCGAGAGCATATCTTTTGCCAAAAGATTGAACCGCCGCCGGAAGATTTCAACGTCAACGACAAGGTCGCTGAATTGGGTATTGATCCCAACACGATGACGAATCGCCAAGTGTTTAAAGCGTTCACTGATCACGTCGCCTGCAGAACTTGCCACGCAAAATTTAATCCAGTGGGTTTTGTGCTAGAAGATTTCGGAGCCCTCGGCGAAAGGCGAGCCGTTGACAGTCTCTATGGCGTTGATGGACAGCCGACCTCCAGCCATCCCGTCGATGCGTCGGTAGAAGGACTGGACGTTGCCACGGGCAGGACCAGTTTTGCCAATGGCGCTGAGTTTGCGTCTGACATAGCTAAAAGTCCAATGGTTCACGAATGCCTGTCTCGTCATTTTCTGGCCTTCGTTCGATTCAGAGGTCTGACGACAAAGGAGAATACGGCCATTGCAGCAGCGGCTTCCCAAATCAAGGCAAAGACGCTTTTGACTTATTTTTCGGAGTTGATTGCCTCGGACAGCATTCTGGAAGGGATGAAAAAATGAAATACAATCGTCTGACCCGCAGAATGTTTTTAGAAACATCTACCAAAGGTCTAGTGGCGATGCCATTTTTGCCTTCTCTTTTTGCCAGCGATGCCCAGGCCGCTGTCGCGATGCCTACCAAGTACGTTCAATTTCTAATGCCACACGGAAATTATCGCCGTGCTGACATTGTGCCCGACATTCGTGGAATGGCGGGCTTGACCATGACCGGCGGGATCAAATCGATTGCAAACTCGAATGTGGCTGCGAAGGCAGCTTTAAGAAATGGCACGAGCAGCGGTTCGGCAGCCATGGTGTTTTCAGACTCTGTTCTTGATTATGTGAATTTTATTCGTGGTGTGAATGGTGAACTTTTTCAACATCACCACAATTCCGCATTTGCAACCACCGCCAGCTTTGACACTGATCATCGCGGTGAGCCTGACGTCAGGTGGGTCGAATCAGTTAAGAATCCGTTTTCTATTGATACGATCCTTGAGCAGAGCACCAAGTTTCATGGTGGGCCGATCAAACGCGCCATTAGGGTGAATCTGGATATTCCGTACTATGACAAGTGGTATGGGAGCTGGAGTTACACGACCAATGCTCTCGGAAAGCCGGATCTTCTCAAAACCTACTCTTCAAATAAAGAGATTTGGGATTCCATCTTCAGCTCAGTTTCTTGGAGCGGATCCTCGGTGGTAAATCCATCTGCGGAACTTCACAAAAGTGTCACCGGAATGGTGGTCAGCGATTTCAATCGATTGAAAAATCGAAGTCGCATTTCAGGCGACGATAAAGTGGCGCTAGAGCAATACATGGACACCTTGAGCGCCATCGAAAATTCGGGAACTGTTAGCGTAGCTTGCAGGGCGCCGACTCGGAATTTTGCAGACAACACCGGAGACGTCGACACCCGCTACAAACGAGCCATTGACCTTCTGGTTCTCGGTCTCCAATGTGACATCTCGCGGGTCGTGAGTTTTCAATGCTTTCACGGCGGGCCGAGCTTAAAGCACTCCTACGATATCATGCATCCTTGGTCTCATGGAAAAAGTTGCGACGAAGCTGAAGGGTGCGCCTACAGTGTGGTGCGGGACTTTCGCGGAATGAGCAAGTGGCGCGCTGGAATGGCCAATTACTTTCTCGAACAACTCAAAAACACACCTGACGGGGCCGGTGGAAATCTGCTGGACGCGACCGCCTTTTTGTTCGCTTACGAATATGCTTCCGCTTGTGCGAATGCAGAGGTCGATCAAACTGAGCCCGCAGACTACTGTGACATTCCAGTGATCGTTGCCGGTAAAGCGAATGGAAAACTGAATACGGGGCAAATCATTCATTTCGACAATCGAGCCTACAACTCAGTCTTGGTGACACTCTTTGATGCCCTAGGCTTAGAGCCAGCCGATTACGAGCGCGGCGGTCGCGCGGGTTTTGGCACTTTCGTTGGAAAAACCCGCGGCACGCAATTCCAATTCTCTCAGGTCACCTACGACACCCACATGAACACGGATCAGAAACGCCGCACGCCGCTTCCGGTTCTTAAAAAAGTTTAGAGCAGGTCTTGTCTTCCGGTCGAGTCTTTCTAAGATAGACTCTGGGGAGTGTGTATTGAAACACTCCTCGGCCAGGAGAAATTTATGACCACAGCAGCCCTTCGCCTCGACAGCCATGTGACTCCGCAACTCGTGGGCGGAATCTCTTGTCGATTTTCTGATGTCACAAGACAGCGCGCAATTTGGCGGCAGGACATTGGTTCTCTCTATCAAAAAATTCTTTATGACATCGCCGACACTCATCACCAGATCGAAAATCAAAAACTTCTACGGGCTTCGCGCGATCGCTTGAAATCTTACGCCAAAGCGCAAGAAGAAAATTTAGAGCTGTTGCGAAAGCTGCTCGATGACTTCGCCAGCGGATCTTCGTTCGTGCGCGAGGTGATGGGTCAGCAGTTTGCCAAGGGCATTGGTCACGAGGACCTCGCTTTCAATTACCTCAACATCTTTCGCGACTGGGCCTGGACTGGCAGTGAAAATGAACAGAGCTTCCAGATGGTTCAAGCAGTGCTGCCACCAGATAAAAAATTTCGCAACGTCTTGGTGATCGGAGCTGGCGCCGGGCGACTTTCACAGGATCTCTATTTGCATTTAAAGCCTGACCAGTTGATATCTGCAGATATCAATCCGTTGCTATGCAAAGTCGCGCACAAGATGTTTCAGGGTGAAATGATCGAACTCCATGAGTTTCCTTATCTGCCCCGAGATGCGCAACGGCCCTTTCGCAAGTGGAACTTAAAGGCTCGCCAGGCCACTCCAGAAATTCAAACGGTCTTGTGTGATTTTTTTGAAGACGGTTGGACGCACGAAAAATTTGATCTCGTCGTGACCCCTTGGTTTTTAGATGTGCATGAACAACCCGTCGCAAAAGTGTTGCGCCAAATTCAAAATTTAATGGCCCCCAAGGGAACGTGGCTCAATTTTGGTCCGTTGATGTTTAAAGCGCGCCAACGGGCATTTTTGCAC
>CALCCV010000670.1 GCA_937900305.1 uncultured Pseudobdellovibrionaceae bacterium
ATGTTCGATGGTGTTTATTCTTCAGCGCGCCAATTTCGTAGCCAAACGTTTTTAAAAAGTTTTCGTTGGCCGAAAGAATTTTTCCAGACATATCGAATTCCACGACGGCCTGAGCCCTATCAATCGCCGAGATCTTTCCAGCATTGTCGGCGCTCAAGACCTTTTCTTGAGTGACGTCGGTCGCAATCATCACCACTTTTTGGAGACGTCCCATTTCGTCTTTGACGGGCGCGTAAACAGCCTGCAACCAGACCTCCTGACCATCCCGAGTGAGGTGTTTAAAGACATTCGTTTGACTTCGGCCCTCTTTGAGCTCCAACCAAAACTGGCCATAAGAAGAAGCACTGCTGGTCGCCGTGTCCACAATCGAGCGGTGATGCTTTCCCACGAGTTCGTCCTTCGAAAATCCAAACGTGGTGGCGAAATTTTTATTGAAGGTTAAAATATTCCCATTGATATCGAATTCGATGTAGGCGTAGGCCGAATCAATCGCGTCAAACAGTCCCCGCATGTTTTGCCGTTCGACTTCCGCCTCAGTGATGTCGTAACGAACGCCGAGATACTTTTTCGGTTTGCCGTTTTCTCCCATGATTGGCGCAATGACCGCATCGACATAGTAAGGTGTTCCATCTTTTTTTCTATTCTTCACCACGCCTCGAAAAACTTGTCCGTGACCAATGGTGGACCACAAGGTCTTGAAAACGTCTTTCGGCATATCGGGATGCCGAGTGGTATTGTGAGGCTTTCCGATGAGCTCTTCCCGAGTGTATTGCGAAACTTCACAGAATTTTTCATTGATTGATAGAATATCTCCCTTGAGATCCGCTTCCGAAACAATGCTCGTAAGATTCATTATATCAGTTCGAACTTTCAACTCCAATTTTATTTGTGTTATGTCCGTTGCAAACATCACGATTTTATAAGGACGCCCTTGCGGCGTCATGATCGGATTGTAGGCCATCGTCAGCCAAACTTCGCGGCCGCCTTTTCCAATTTGTAAAAATTCACCCGAACGCCTTTCCCCGTGCACCAAATTTTGCCAAAGGACTTTGTATTCAAGGCTCGTCGCATAGACGGGATCGCAAAAGATCGAATGATGCTTATCCTGAACCTCACCAATTGCGTAACCCATCGCCCTGAGAAAATTTTCATTCGCAAATGTCAAGAATCCCTCGAGATCAAATTCCGCAATGGCTTGCGACTGATCAAGGGCGGCTATGAGGTACGAATTCTCCAGCTCATTCGTTAGCTCGATTTTTTTTACAGAAATTTGTGGGACCGTATTTTCGGATTTCGTGGCGACGCTCATTCTAACTCCTCATTTGAACTTGTTAACTGAAACTGTTTTTACTTAGTAATTTATTTAATTTTTCAATATCAATGATGCTAACAATTGAACTTTGCGACTTATAGACACCACTCAAAAACTGACGAGCGCTTTGCTTCACAGTTTCGGGGACCGCTTCGCATTCAGCATCGGTGATCTCAATGACATCACCGATGCTATCCACCAGCAGAGACAACAATGTGCCATCGACTTTACAAATGACCGTGACTCCGACCTGGGCAACCTCTCTGTTTTCGATATCGAACAATTTGCCCAAGCCAATCGCGGTGGCGATCTGCCCGCGCAAATTGATGAGTCCTGCGATTGATTCTGGAGCAATGGGAATCTTGGTCATTGGCAAAAAACTTGTGACTTCCTGAACTCTCATCACATCGATTGCGTAGACAGATTCACCGACTAAAAAAGTTATGAGCTGCGAACGAATCATGCGGCACCCACAGCCATCATTTCAGAAATGGACCGAAGTAGATCCTCTGAATTCATTTTTTCCAAATAGACGTCAAATCCCGAAAGAAATCCCTTATCGATGTGCTGCTGGTCGCATCGAGTGCTCAGCGCTATCAGTGGAACTCCACGCCATCGATCGTTTTTGCGGACAGCTCGGGCCAGTTCAAACCCATTCATGACCGGCATTTCAATATCCGAAACAATGAGATCAAAAGAACCATTCTCTGAATTTTCTAAAATTTCACAAGCCGCTTTTCCATTATTGGCCATGGTCACTTCAAATCCCGCAGACATCAATGCCCTGGATACGTGCCTCCGAAAAAAAGCGGCATCATCAACAAGCAGAATTTTTTTTGCGCGCGACGGAGCATTGCTGGCCTTTTGGATTGTCGGCCGCGCATGTTGAATGACTCGATAAGGATCCACCACAATCACAATTTCTTGATCCGTCACTAGATTTCCCAAAATGCCCTCTGGAGTGGTGATGGAGGTGTCCAACGCCGCGGGCGTTGTCATGACATCCAACACCTCTTTCACCTCAAGGCCATAAAAAAGACCTTGTTTTTCAATGACGATGACCGAAATCAGTCCGCTATCGTCGGCCTCCATTGCTTCGAAACCTAAACACTCCCGCAAGGAAATAATTGGCAAAATCGAGTTGCGATAGCGCACCAATCTTTGCTTTCCAGAGATTTCAATTTCCGATTTTAAAAATTCTTCGAGACGGCAAACATAGGCTAGCAGAATTGCGTACTTCGGTAGATCGTCAACTTTAAACAGCAAGAAATCCTGAAGATCTTCCGTGCGCTCGAGGTTCGCGTTTTTATATTTTGTCCTCGGGACTTCCTGATCATGAAAAGGGGAAAGTAAATGTTGTTTGACTATACCTGCGACGTCCAAAATCAATGCGATCGAGCCATCCCCTAAAACGGTGGCACCAGAGTATACTGGAATGGCTTTTAAAAAACTTGCAAGTGGTTTCACCACGATGTCTGCGGTGTCCTGAATTTCGTCGACGATGAGTCCGAAAGAGTGATGATCAGATTTAAGGACCACGATATTTACAACTTTCATCTCTTCAGATTGCCTTGCGGCAAGATTCAAAATTTTTCGAATGGGCACAAGTGGCAAAATTTCGCCACGGAGTCGATAGACCGGTTGCCCCTGGAGGTACTCGATATGAGCTTCAGAATCGCTCGTTTCTACTCTGACGAGCTCAACTAACTTCACTTGGGGGACGGCGAAAAATATCTCTTCGCATCGAACAATCAGGGCCGGCACAATGGCAAGCGTGAGCGGAATTTTCAATCGAATGGTCGCGCCACGTCCGGCTTCACTGATCACCTCGACCGTCCCGCCAATTCTTTCAATGTTGTTTTTAACAACATCCATGCCGACTCCTCGACCCGACACGCTGGTGACCTGGGAGGCCGTAGAAAACCCTGGTGAAAATATGAGATTGCAAGTCTCTCGATCTGACAACGTCAAACCCTTTTCAGCGCTCACCACACCTTTTTCGATGGCTTTTTTGAGGAGACGTTCGCGATCAAGGCCCCGTCCATCGTCGCTGATCTCGATGATGACCTGCCCTCCCTCATGAAAGGCTTTGATGTTGAGGCTGCCGACTTCGGGTTTACCAACTTTCCGACGATCCTCTGGCAATTCGATTCCATGATCACACGAATTTCGAACGATGTGCGTGAGCGGATCTTTCACTGCCTCCAACAACGTTTTGTCGAGCTCAGTTTCACTACCTTCTAATTTAAGCTCTATTTGTTTACCGAGATCCTTAGAGAGCTCTCGCACAAGCCTCGCAAATTTACCAAGGACGCTGCCAATCGGCTGCATGCGAGTTTTCATCATCTCGCCTTGAATTTCACCGGTGACCACATTCAAGCGCTGACTTAGATTTTGAAACTCAAGGTCATCCGTCGTACTCGAATACTGAATGACCTGATTTCTCACCAACACCATCTCCCCCATCAAGCTCATGAGTTTGTCGAGGAGGGCCACCGGCACCCGCACTGTGCAGGCAGCCTCTTTTTCTTCAAGCACTTTCTGATGGTGAGGGGGAGCTTCTGCACCCATTGCTAACTTAGTTCGGTCCTCAGAGATGGGAGATTTTTGAAGCCACTCATTGAGTGCTCGGATAGCGGCGAGAATCTTTGCGGCCACCTCATCCCTCTTGGCGCCATCAATATTCTTGAGACTTAATTCGATGAGATCAACACACTCTAAAAATACATTTACCAAAGATCTTTCGAACGTCGCGGCTCCGTTTTTTATCAGATCGAGAACGGATTCCATGGCGTGATTCAAATCTCCCAAATGTTGAAAATAAAAAAGATAGGCGCCACCTTTCAAAGTGTGAACGTCCCGATAGAGCGAGTCGACGACTTCCTCTGAATTGACATGGGACAATTCTGACTGCAGAGCGGTTAAAATGCGTGCGTGAATCTCCTGTGCTTCAATCAGAAATTCATTGAGTGCTTCTGTATTATTCGCATCGACTTCGGGTACGCCAGCGACCTCTCCTAAAAGGAAGCGAGCTTTGTCAATGCCTTTAAGGAGGATCTCAACTTTCTCGCGAGGCATGGACTCTTGGCCGACGCAAGTATTGAGGATGCCTTCGAGTTGATGCATGAGTTTCCCTAGC
>CALCCV010000671.1 GCA_937900305.1 uncultured Pseudobdellovibrionaceae bacterium
GGTATTTAGAGCCAGAGACGACATTTCCATCGACGTAAGACGAGATTGATGTTGCCACGGACGCGATCAAAACAGGGGCTCCACTTGAGTATCGGTAAATGTGATATCCTATGATGTTTTTCCCAGACGAAACTAGAGTCCATTGAATTTGAATTCCGGTGAGAATATTTTTAGCAGAATCGATTCCTGAGAAGTCAGCCGGCGTAAGGTATTGACCCAGAGAAGCCTCTGTTCCTGGTGACTTGAGTTGATCCGAACAACCCCAAAGTAAAAATGGCAGCGTTGCCAGGAAAGTCCATCGTATGAGTCTCAAAGACGGTGTGCTCATTCGGCCTCCACAGCACACCAAGCTGATCCACCGTTATTGAGCGTGCCACTCTCAGAGAGTTCATAGCTCCACCGGCCTCCCACTCCACTCGACATATTCACGGTCGTTGTTCCATTTGTTGAAATGGAGTAAAATCTTCCGTATGACTGTAGACTTGAGGGGGTTCGGGCGAACTGATTGGAATATAAAAAACTGGCGTAGTCGACTTGGGATTGGGCGACATTTAAACCTGATGCATAGCTCGTCAATGGTATCCCAAGTATGGGGAGATACCCAGAAAATGTGGACTGATTTCGTTGCGGCTGTTTGATGAGACTAGCTAACGATCCGCTGGCATTACTTGCGCAGGACGTGGTGTCGGTAAGCACCGTTAATAAGTTTGTAAGGTAAAAGAAGTTATTCGTGAACGAAATTCCCACGACACCAGTCGTTGCGTCCGTACAGGAAAGGTTGTGACTCCCGTTGTACCCAGTTGCGGAGTAACCGGTACTCGCGTTTGAAAATTCGATCGCGCTCGATCCCTGGTTGTAGGTGTAGTCATAGTAGACACCGAAATCGAGGTTGTTTGAAATGGGCACGAATACCGGCGGATTTGTTGTTTTGGCCGCAGTAGAAGTTTGTCTGAACTTATCGGAAAAAATAATTCCCATTGCCGTCGAATAATTGGTCGAAATTCCGCTTCCCACGTTCATGCCTGTCGAAGGATATGGATCTTGCATCCCAAATCGTGAGACACACTTATTTGTTGCGAGAGATCCAGAAAAGAAGCGATTTGAATAGCTATTTCCTACGGTGTTCGTGCCATTTGCGCTGATGTAGGTGCTTTCATTGCGGGGATCCATGTAGGTAGTTAAAAAATCATCTGGAAACGACAAGGTGGCCCCATCAGAATCTGTTGCTGTTGGCGAAAATCCAGATATAGAATTTGTCGTCAGAGTGCAACCTCCCGGGGTCGAGCAGTAGTTGTTACTCATGCGTGGAACCGTATTGTTGTAGTTCAAGCCGCAGTTCGCGGTAAGGCAAAACAAGGGATTTGAACTGACGGCGGCCACAGAGCCTGAATTTGAACATCCTCCGGGATTGCTGCCTAGTCCGGCATTGCTCCCATTGCCAAAAAGTGGAGTTGCAGAACTTTGCCAGTTGTATAATGTTTGTCCGTCGGAACCATTTAAAATCGTATTTTTTCGTTGAACTGTCGAAAAGCCGGGCTCGCCAGGCAATGAGGAAAGCGGACTTGCCGCAATGTATTCTCGCCTTCTCATTAACCGCTTTGTGCCATAAGCAGAACTCGACTGAGAATTGCATAAAGATTGAGCTTGAACGTTTGATAATCCCGAGATCGTAGGTCTTTTTCGATCCGAATAATTGCCGGTACCGAGTGGACCTGGGTCTGGAGTTGCAATCTGTGAAACAATGGAGGTGATTTGGTTTTTGGTGATTGGAGCCGCTGTGCCGCTCAACCCGACCCCAATATCGGCAAGGGCGCCTACCGGTACCCACGAAGCGCTCATACTTCCGGCGGACGCTGCGGGGTCACCGCCCGCTGATAAGGCGGCAGTCGAGAGATAGGCGGCATAACAATTGTTACCACGATGCTGGATATTAAAGTAGGCCAAGGGGCTGCCAGCGTAGGTTGTATTGGGAGTGAGAGTTACTGTTGGAAGTGCATTGGGGGCTGAATTTACGGTGGACTCGGAAGGAAAACCGGCGTTTGTCGCTCCGACGGAAAGTCCCATGCACCCATAAGCACTAGAGCAAGGCTGAGAGCCAGGGGCCGTCGCCGGCTTAGGCCGTGACCAGTTGCAAGACAGCGCATGCCTATCTGCAAGAAGGTTGTAGCCAAAATCGAAGTATCCATCATCGAGATTTGAAGCTATCCCTTTTGTGTTGTAGGGAGCTGCCGCGATTCCAGAATAGGTGCATCGATTGAATTTTCTAGGATCCGATATTTGACCCATAAGAACGCACATCTCGTAGTTTACAGAATCCCTTTGGACAAGGACCATATAGGAGTCTGGAATGTGAGCGGCGACGAGAAAATCCTTTGTACTATTCTGTGGAAGCTCATCGGGCCAAAGAAGCGAGCCATAAACATTCACATATGTGAGCGCATAAAAGTACTTCTTAGGGGGTGCTGCGACAGACTTGTCGATAAAAGTTGGCGGTACGTCATTGATGGTCATATCGCATTCGCCTGCGCTGATGTTTTTATTCGTACTATGATCGCAAACTACGCAGCTTTTATCCGAAGTGTCCGTGCAAATCTCGGTCGAAGTCATATCGACTAAGCTCGGGGCATCGTTTCCTGTTAGCCCAACTCCAGACACTCTCACTATGCGGAATTTGCCAGAATGACTTCCAGAGAAGGGATTGGGGATAAGTTTAACCATTCGCACATGAGGATTTGCGAGCGAGGTCATTTCCGTCGGTGCGCTTGGCAAGGTCACGGTGTTGATCTCATGTGGAGCCAGACCAAAGCCTTGAATAAGGCGAAAATTTCTATACTGATAATTTTTCTGGCTTTCCGTCGCAGCTCCAGAACCAAAACTTTCACTGGGAGTTTGGGCGGATAACGTCACGGCGTTCCCATCGCTGGCCCCATCGTTTCCGACTAAAACCTGAACATTGAATGAGTAGGTTGTACCCGATTTAAGTTGATCAATTTCAACGGTGCTCTGATTGTTGTCGATAGTGCGAACGACATCCTGGGATACATCTGTGGTTGCGAGTCTAGCAGGATGGGCCACAGCTTTAAGCTTAGAAAATGAGCCAGAAGTATTGATTGAGATTTGCACAGAGGTCTTTGATGTCACTGTGACACGATTGATGCCCTCAAACGCAATGTTGCTCTTTTGCACCTCATTTGCATCCTCTTGGTCGGTACTATCTATGGCTTTGACCATGTAAGTGTACATGGCACCAGGAGATAGCAAGCTTGAGTCACGATGAACATAAGAGGACTGCAGTGGATCTGAGATTTCGCTAATAAGAGTCCACTTGCGATCTGAGGTTGAGTTTGTTGTAGCCATGTAAACACGGTAGGATTTCGCCTGATCCGAAGGAGGCCATTTCACCTGAACTGAAACTGGAAAGCCTCCCATATTTTGCACCGAAGAAACACCTTGAAACCAAGAGCTCGGTAAGTCTCGAGAGACTGACGGTGCCTCTTTTCTATCTTCGAGGCATCCCACATTGACCAGAGACGCCAGCGCAAGCCAAGAGATGGCAAGAATTTTCATAGTGTTCACCAAACGATGGGTTGGAAAACACTTGTTTAAAGAAAATGAATTAAATACCATAGATACTTTATCTATCGGAGAAGTCCGAATTCTTCTGAAGATTAACAGGCGAATCATGACATATTTTACAGAAATATCATTTTGATAATGGATCCAAATTAGACCAGGTGGATGGCCTCAATGTATAAAGTAAGTCTTGCTCTATTGCTTTTTATATTTTTCATCGAGCCAGTGTTTGACTCTCGAGTTTTGGCTCAAGTGAGCAAAAAACCTAATTCTCAGAAATTTGCGGAAAAAAATGTGGAAGCCTTTTTAAAGCAAGTTCCAAATGATTTTGAGGGAGCTTTGTTTTTATGTGCGCCTTTTTGTGAGACATTGTCTGTACGAACGAATGGGCAATGGACTCCGGATGTTTCAGATCTGAAATCATTTTCGGATAACTTTTGGCTAATGGATCATAATGATCCGCTTTATAGTGTGTTATTTCCTCAACAAATGACATCATCAAACTCTTCATCGGATTTGGAATTAGCGAAAGAGAGCCAGCACCCCAGGGAACTTGAGCCTTCTGGAGCAGGAGCGGGATTTGAAGTTCGAGAGCAGAAAAAGAAAGTGTCGGACTTGTGGCGGATCGGTCTAGGGTTAAGATATATGCGAGTTCAGCATCAATCGAATAGCACAGTGCAGGAAGATTTTATTTCGGAGTCTGGCCTTTGGTCTGGACGGTTGGACCTAGGTTACTTTCGACTCGAGCCATTTTTATTTTTGACAAAAAATATCCAATTTGAACTAAACCTAGCTCAGGATTTGCTCTCAACAAGAACAGGACTTCGGGATGAAAAGATGATGTCCTTAACGCAAAGTCAGTTGCAATTCACTCCCT
>CALCCV010000672.1 GCA_937900305.1 uncultured Pseudobdellovibrionaceae bacterium
AGTGGCTAGGGGGTGTGAACAGCTTGTTTTCAACGATCGAAGATTTTGAATTTCCAACGGTCTCTGCCATCAATGGATTTGCATTTGGTGGTGGTTTCGAAATCGTTTTAGCAACCAGTTACCGGGTGTTGAGCAGTCAGGCGCGCGTGGGTTTGCCCGAAACCAAATTGGGAATATTTCCAGGTTGGGGTGGCACGATTCGATTGTCGCGATTGGTGGGAGCCGATAACGCGATTGAGTGGATCGCTTCGGGTGAACAGTGGTCGGCAGACGTGGCACTGAAAATTGGCGCTGTGGATGCTGTGGTCGCGCCTGACAAAGTCAGGACCGCTTCACTTCAGATGTTGAAGGACGCGATCGGTGGCCAGTTGGATTGGAAATATCGTCGTGCGGAAAAAAAATCTCCGCTCAAGTTGAATCAAACAGAAGCCATCATGGTCTTCGAAGGCGCAAAAGGATTTGTCGCGGCCCAGGCTGGACCGAATTATCCGGCACCAATAACTGCAATTGAAGTGATGCAAAAAGGGGCCAATAAAACTCGTGACGAAGCCTTGCCGATTGAGACCGCGGGTTTCGTCAAGATGGCGCACACTCCTGTCGCGAAAGCTTTGGTCGGATTGTTTCTTGGAGATCAATATTTAAAAAAAGTTGGAAAAAAATATTCCAAACAGGCTCAGCCCATTGGTGCGGCTGCAGTTCTGGGGGCTGGAATTATGGGCGGCGGAGTGGCCTACCAAACGGCCTCTAAGGGAATTCCAATTTACATGAAGGACATTGCTGAAAAAGCCATTGCTTTGGGCTTGGGCGAAGCTTCGAAGTTGCTGGAAAAACAAGTCAGCCGCGGTAAGATGACCACTGTTAAAATGGCAGAAACACTGACTCGTATTCGGCCCACAATGTCTTATGGCGATTTTTCAGGCGTGGACTTTGTAGTCGAGGCGGTCGTTGAAAATGAGAAGGTGAAAAAAACAGTGCTCGCTGAAACGGAAGCGCAGCTTAAGCCTGGCGCGATTTTAAGCAGCAACACCTCGACGATTTCAATCACGAAATTGGCCGAGGGTTTAAAGCATCCCGAGAATTTTTGTGGTGTGCATTTCTTCAATCCCGTTCATCGCATGCCGCTGGTCGAAGTGATTCGTGGACAGAAGACAGGCGACATGGCGATTGCGACGGCCGTGCAGTATGCTCAAGCCATCGGAAAGACGCCAATCGTGGTCAACGACTGTGCGGGTTTTTTAGTGAATCGAATTTTATTTCCTTATTTCGCGGGATTTGTGGGACTTGTGCGAGATGGAGTTGAGTTCCGCCGCATCGATAAGGTGATGGAAAAATTTGGCTGGCCGATGGGCCCAGCTTATTTGCTGGATGTTGTCGGTATCGACACTGGTCATCATGCTGACGCGGTGATGGCGAGCGCTTATCCGGATCGCATGGGTCACACTGGAAAATCCGCAATCGATGTCATGTACGAAGCCAAACGATGGGGCCAAAAGAATGGCCTTGGTTTTTACAAATACACACCTGATAAAAAAGGGGCACCGAAAAAAGAATTTGATCCCGCGGCTGTAGAGGTCTTGAAAGCGGCGGTCACGTCGTCAAAGGACGTTGAAATTTCTGATCAAGATATTACCGATCGCATGATGTTGCCAATGATCATTGAGTCTTCTCGCTGCTTGGAAGATCGGATTGTGGCTTCGCCAGTTGAAGTGGATCTTGGATTGATTTATGGCCTGGGTTTTCCGCCGTTCAGAGGGGGCGCACTGGCTTATGCGGATGCGATGGGCTTAGCAGATGTTTGCGGACGGGCTGAAAAATTCAAGGCTCTCGGAAAACTTTATGAGCCGACGGCGCAAATGCAAACTTTGGCCAAATCGGGACAGAAATTTTATTCAGGAATGGGAGTGTAAGATGTCTAGCCAAAAAGAAGTCGTAGTTGTTGATGCCGTTCGCACCGCCATGGGACGCTCAAAAGGTGGAGCCTATCGCCACGTCCGGGCCGAAAATTTGTCGGCAGAAGTGATGAATGCGTTGCTAGCGCGAAATCCCAAGCTGGATCCCAAAGAAGTTGAAGATGTGATTTGGGGTTGTGTCCAGCAAACTCTTGAACAGGGTTTCAATATTGCTCGGTTTGCGGCTTTGATGACGAAGATGCCGCATTCAACCAGTGCTCAGACGGTCAATCGTCTGTGTGGATCTTCGATGACGGCACTCCACACGGCGGCGATGTCGATCATGACCGGGAACGGGGACGTGTTCATCGTTGGCGGTGTTGAGCACATGGGGCACGTGCCGATGACTCACGGAATTGATCCTAATCCAGCGTCCAGCAAAACTTCGGCAAAGGCCGCTGGGATGATGGGGTTGACGGCCGAGCTCTTGGCTAAAATGCACAATGTCTCGCGCGAGTCGCAAGATCATTTTGCTCTTCGCTCGCATCAGCGCGCCTACGAAGCCACGGTTCAAGGTCGATTTAAAGACGAGATCATTCCGATTTTGGGGCACGATGAAGACGGAGCTTTGAAAAAAATTGAACGCGATGAAGTCATTCGCAGTGATGCTAGCCTAGAAGCTTTGGCCAAATTGTCGCCGGCCTTTGATCCCAAAGGCGGGACCGTCACGGCCGGAAATTCGTCAGCGATTTCGGATGGGGCCTCCGGTTTATTGGTGATGTCGGCTGATCGAGCCAAATCTTTGGGATTGCAGCCTATGGCCAAAATCAAAGCCATGGCAACGGCCGGCTGTGATCCTTCGATCATGGGTTATGGCCCAGTTCCGACAGTCAAAAAAGCGCTTGAGCGGGCCGGAATGAAGATAGGTGACATCGATCTTTTTGAGTTGAACGAGGCGTTCGCAGCACAATCGATTCCGGTGCTCAAAGATCTCGGGCTTCTCGATTTCGTAGAGACGAAGGTGAATTTAAATGGTGGCGCGATCGCTCTCGGGCATCCGCTCGGTTGCTCCGGTGCGCGCATTGTGGGAACACTTCTGCACTTGATGAAATCTAAAAATGCCAAAACGGGAGTGGCCACAATGTGCATCGGTATGGGGCAAGGGGTGGCCACGGTTTTTGAGCGCGTTTAAACTCTGATCGTAAGGAACGCTGCTTTCTGGTCTAGAGAGCAGCGCGTTCAAGCTTCACTAAAGACAGCAACCAAAACACGGCAATGTATCCTAAGGTGGCAAGGTATACGCCGCTTGACGGCGCTTCTGTGGGCGCCGGTGTCAGGTGAAATGGTGTCGCCAGCAGCTTCGAAAAAACCTCCGTGGGTAGCCAGTCGGCCAGCCAAATTTCCTGTCGCTTGAGCAGCCAACCCAAAAGTGGCTCGGCAAAAATCGTCCAGGAAATGTACACGGCCATCGACGAACTAGCGCTTCGAAAAAGCACTGAAATCAAAAAGGCCATTGAAACATATGCGAACGTGCGTAAGAAAATATTTAGAGATTGAAAGCCCAATTCAAAAATGGGCAGACTCTCTCCCGCTGAGGTTATTGTTATCACCGCCACCATCCCTGTGACCATGCCAATTGCCGCCAGAGACAAGAGAACAAGTAAAATCAACTTTGACAGAACAGCCTCGCCGCGGCCCAAGCCATTGATGACGTGTTGACGTAAAGTTCGATTTTCAAACTCGTTGCAAACCAAAAGAATGGTGAGATACCCCAAAAACATCTGCGAAACAAATCCAACAATCCAAAAAATGAGCGCCGGTTTGGATACGGCCTGTGCGCCATTGACACTGAAATTTGAAATCTTCGTTGAACCCAAAACCATCAGAAGATAGAGGCTGACCAAAATCCAAAACGTTTTATAATAACGAAGTTTTGAAAATTCAAAATGGATCCATCTAAGCACGGTTTTGCTCCAAGAGTTTAAGAAATTGAGTTTCCAAACCATGATTCTGTCGAGACAAATGGCTCAGCACCACACCCTGCTCAAACATCCATTGATTAAAAGACTCGGCGGTGACGCCACTTTCAAATTCAGCTAAAAATCGGTCTCCTGCAGGTTTCAGATTGCGAAAGCTCGCGTGCTTTTCGACGACCTCTTTTGCTCTGTCCATGGCTGTTGCAGAAAACTCAAATGAATTTCCAGTCGCCAGCACCTGATTGATAGTCCCGCGCGACAGCGTCTTTCCTTTTTGCAAAATGACCACGTGAGAACAGATTTTCTCTACCTCTGCCAAAATGTGACTGGCCATGAGAATGGTTTTCCCCTCTTTCGCCACGGCCAAAATGGTTTCCCTCACCTCCGCAATGGCCTGGGCATCCAATCCATTGGTTGGTTCGTCAAGCACCAGCACTTCCGGCTCACCCAAGAGGGCCGAGGCAAATGCGAGCCGCTGCTTCATTCCCAGCGAAAATTTTGCGAAGGGATCCGCCCTGCGCTCCCAAAGTCCCACCGTTCTCAACTTCTTTTCAATTTCGTCTGCGCCAATCGAGCCCCGCAGAGTGGCCACAATTTTCAAGTTCTGCTCGGCCGACAACCACGGATAAAAATTGGGCTGCTCCAAAATCGCGCCAATTCGCCGGCGCAACTTTGCGCTCGGAGCTTCGCCAAACCACCTAGCTTCACCCGCCGACGCCAGCGTAACACCTAACAAAATCCCCAGAGCCGTCGTCTTTCCACTCCCGTTCGGCCCAAGAATTCCCCAAACCTGACCCTTCTCCACTTCCAGAGAAAACTGATCCAACGCCCGCAAAGACCCATAATTTTTACTGAGACCAGAAACTTGCAAAACCATCTCCACATTAACCCCCAGTTTTCAAACTTTGTCCTGTCCCACACCGTCATTTCAAAAATCGCCCCCCGCTCTCGCGACCTCAGCTCAACAGATTGGGGCAGAATGGTGGAAAGATTGTGGTCTGGAGTTTGCTTCGAAAGGATGTGTTGAGCGATTTTTGCTCAACGATTCTTTCAATCACTTTAGGAGGCCATGTGAAAAACCCAGTATCAGCTCAGTCCCCCTCTCAAACCTCAATCGAGACATCGGGCAAGTTACAAATTCCTCTGGTGGAAAAATTGAAATCCATTCCTGAAATTTTTGGCGTTCGTCTGAATGAAGAGCCGAATTACGAGGTTGTAAAGAAGGACGGAGATCGGAAGAGCGTCGTGTAGGGAAAGAGTGTCTTCGCCTGTGT
>CALCCV010000673.1 GCA_937900305.1 uncultured Pseudobdellovibrionaceae bacterium
CGTTGAAACCAACGAAGTCAAAATAGCAGGTGCAAACAAGTCCGCCAGTTTTTAAATTTTCTCTAGATACTTTAAGAGCATCTCTCGCCCATTCACATTCGCTTTAAGAATGGACATGATCATAAACACCCCCCCGGTTTTGCGATCGAGAAATAAGATCTCTCGGGGAGGTGTTCGACCAATCATTTTTTGAACGATTTTGAGAACCTTCTGGCTGACTTGTTGAGGCAGGCGAGTGGTGCCATAGTTGTATCGGCCTTCGGCGTCTATCTGCCCCTTGTTGCGGGGATCGTCGGGAGACAGGAATGGTTCGATGATGGTGTCGCAGAAATCGCGAAACAAATCGACGATCTCTTGGCGATCATCGGCTTTTAGAAATTTTAAATCTCGAGCTGCCGAATGAAAGAGCTCCTTATCTCCAAGGAGCGAACCCTTGATCATTCGATGATAGGCGTGAATAAACTCGGTTTCGTATTTTCGAGACGCACCGAAGTCGTACAAAATCCATTGATCCTGTCCGTCAGGATGCAGCCGCAAAGCGTAGTTTCCCGGGTGAGGATCTGTTTGAACCACCTGCCATTCAAAAAGTTCACGCAAATACAGCTCTAAAAAATTCATAGCCAAACGATCGCGGCGTTCTTGCGAAAGATTTGCGACTAAAGGATCGTCGACGCGCAAGCCCCGCTCGAGCGAAGTGGCCAGCGTGCTTTTGGTGCAATATCTTTCGTTCACGACTGGGACGATGAATCTGGAGTCGTTTTTCAAATTTTCGTGAAAATCTTGAGTTAACTTCATTTCGCTAACGTAATCGACTTCTTGCTCGAGCATCTCTCGCACTTCTGCAAAAATATGGTCCGTGTTGAAGTCCGCGGGGAGCACCTTGGTGACAGACAAAAGCATCTTCAGAGCTTTCAAGTCTGAATCAATCGCTCGGTCAACTCCAGGATACTGAACCTTGAGGGCTAGCCATTGTTTTGTTTCTTTCACCTGCGCCCGATGCACCTGGCCCAACGAGGCCGAAGCCAAGGCCTTTTCGTCAATGATCAACTCGGTCCAGCGTTCACCAAGGGCCGCGCGAATGTAGGTTTCCATGGTTTTCCATTTGATTGGGGGCGACTGGCTCTGCAATTTCTTTAGCAATTGATTCGCTTCAGGCGGTAAAAAATGTTCACCGTAGAGTGAGAGCATCTGTCCCGCCTTCATCATGCTGCCTTTGAGGTCTCCCAATTCTTGAGTCAAAAAAGCGGCCTGGCCCTTCAAAAAATTTTTGAAATCTTCACTTCCTGGGGTGAGATCTTGCTGCATGATTTTCTTGCCTGCCCAAGAAGAGCCGGCCTTGACTGAAATTCGCGCTAAGGACAGGGTTCGCGAAAACAAAGAATTTTTAACACGATCGATTTCGCGTTCGGGTTGACCACGGGTCAGTTCATCGGCGCCCAGTTCGATCTCACCACTGCGAGAACCACTGTTGGACGACATGGATTTCGGTGGGTCAACAACCTTGTGGGGGTCACTGGGAGGTGGAGATTTTGAGAGCGGAGGCGGAGATTTTGGGGGGGTGTTTTCGCTCATAATTCCTCTGTTCATGACAGAGTATCTCATCTCGGTCCCAGATGGTAGTCGGTGTTCGTGAAATTTCCAACATATTGCCTTCACACAGACAACCTGAAAGAAAAGAGATGAGATCGAAACTAAGAAGCCTGGCCACGCCGTTTTCCCTTGCCCCGAAGTCTCCTTTTCCATTTAATAGCGTCCATCGGGGGGATCACAAAATGACAGTCAAAATTCAAAAGTTCAATGGCCTCTTTGCAAGTTTTCTTTCACCGGGAATTCTTTTTTTGACATTGCCGTTTTTGACATTGTCGTTGATGGCTTCGCTCTTGGCGTCTTCGACGTCGTTCGCATCTCCAACGCAGCCAATGGCTGATAGCATAGGACAAAATCTGTTTTTAATTGGTGGTGGCGAAAGACCTCCGGTGCTTTTGAAAAAATTTGTTGAGCACTCTGGTGGGACGCAGGCTCGAATTTTGGTTGTCACCTGGGCGACCGAGACTCCGGCAGAGTCTTTTGCGGAGATCTCAAAAGACCTCAAGCCCTACTCTCCACAAAAAATAGTTGAAGTGGTGCGAGATCCCAGCACCCCCGAATCTCACCGAGAGTGGTTAGAGCAATTGCAAAATTGCACCGGCTTGTATTTCACGGGCGGCGATCAAAATCGAATCATGGAACGTTTGACCGCTGCCGACATCGATTTGCTGAAGGTCCGCTATGAACAGGGACTTTCTGTGGCTGGCACGAGTGCGGGAACCGCTGTCATTTCGCCACTGATGTTGACCGGTCGAATGGAAGGCCCAGACCCAGAGCTTCGCGCCGGTCTTGGACTTTTGCCATTGAGTATTCTCGACACACATTTCTTAGTTCGCAGTCGCGAAGAACGATTGATTCGAGCCGTCTTGGACAATCCCGATCACATTGGCATTGGAGTCGATGAAGACAACGGAATTTGGGTTCGTGATGACCGCTTCGTACAGCCCTACGGCTCATCCCACCTTTCGCTTTTTAGGTGGAACTCTGCCTACAAATCCATTGAGAACATTGAAGTCCGTGAAGGCGAGATCTTTGACCTTTCGACGGCCCCGAGCTCAGTGCATGGCCTTCGCTAAATCTGGTGAACCTTTTTTTTATTTTTGGTTCCGCCGAGATTTACGTCTTCACGACAATCGCGGGTTAGCGGCCGCCTTGAATTCTGGTGCGAAAGTTCGGCCCGTGTTTGTCTTAGATGAAACCATACTGTCCCAACTGAAGAATCCCGAAGATCGCCGAGTGCAGTTCATCTATCAGCAATTGGTTGAACTGAAAACTGAACTTGTTGACCTAGGTTCAGATCTTTGGGTTGAGTTCGGACGACCCGAAGTTGTGTGGAACCGCTGGCTCATCCAGGATGGTTCGTTAGGAATCTATTGCAACGAAGATTATGAACCGTCTGCTCGCGAACGAGATCAAAAAATCGCCGAACTTTGCCGCAGTCTCGGTCAAAAATATGAAGCGTTCAAAGATCAAGTTGTTTTTGCTAAAGATGAAATTCAAACGGATCTCGGCAAACCCTACACTGTGTACACACCTTATAAAAAAAAGTGGCTAAAGCAACTCTCTCCAGATGACCTGCGAAGCGCAGAAAGCGAAAAATGGGTGGAAAATTTTCTACCAGCGAAAACTCCTTCAAAGTTTTTGAGTTTTTCGGAGATTGGTTTCAAAGCCAGTTCCTTTGATTTTCCGGATGTTGCTGTTTCCACTAAGCGTATTTCATCTTATGCAAGGACTCGTGATTTTCCGGCTTTGACCGAGGGCACCTCCCACCTGGGAATTCATCTGCGCTTCGGGACGGTCAGCGCCAGAGAGTTGGCGCGTGAAGGCCAAAAACACAGCGAGGTTTGGCTTTCTGAACTGATCTGGCGAGAGTTTTTCATGCAGGTGCTGTGGCACCATCCTCGCGTCGAGCGTCAGAGCTTTCGAACCGAGTTTGAAAGCGTGGCGTGGCGCAAAAATGCCCGCGAACTGGAGCGATGGCAGATGGGGGAGACCGGTTATCCAATGGTGGATGCTGGCATGCGCGAACTCAACACCACTGGATTTATGCACAATCGAGTTCGCATGGTTGTGGCTTCATTTTTGACGAAACATCTGTTGCATCATTGGTACGAGGGCGAACGGTACTTCGCCAGCCGACTGCTGGACTACGATCTGGCTGCGAATAACGGAAATTGGCAGTGGGCCGCTGGCACCGGATGCGATGCCGCTCCTTATTTTCGAATTTTCAATCCGACGGCGCAGGCCGCGCGCTTTGATCCACAGCACGAGTACATTCGCAAGTGGGTGCCTGAATTCAACACGGCTCGCTACACTCAACCCATGGTCGTTCATGAAGAGGCGCGAGCGCGGGCTTTGGCTGCTTTTGCCGAAGTTAAAAAAAAAGAATCCGGAAATTGAATCTTGAAGTAGAATCTTGAAGTGGAATTTGAAATTGAATCTTGAGATAAAGAGGTGAGCTTTGAAGATCTTAATCACAGGTGCCACTGGTCTTATCGGTCAACAGGTAGGTAAATCCCTTGTGCGGGAAGGGCATGATCTCACCATCGTCACTCGCGATGCGGTCAAAGCTCGTTTGCAAATTCCTTTTCCTGCAGAAATCATCGAAGGGGATTTGGGGAAAGGTCCGATCGAAAAATTAAAGTCGCTGAAGTTTGATGGGGTGATTGCATTGGCTGGTGAAAATGTGGCTTCGGGCCGTTGGACAGAGGCCAAAAAAAATGAGCTGCGAAATTCGCGAATTCAAATGACCAAAAATCTGGCCGCATCGATCAAACCTGTGGAAATCGTGATTTCCGCCAGCGGGATTGGTTACTATGGCGATCGCGGTGAGGAAGTTTTGACTGAGGATTCGTCAGCGGGTTCGGATTTTTTGGCGCAGCTGTGTTGTGAGTGGGAAAATGAAACAGCCAAAGTTCCGGCTGTTCGCCATCTTTTTTTTCGATTCGGAGTGGTTTTAAGCTCTGCCGGTGGCGCGCTTGAAAAAATGTTACTTCCTTTTCGCTTAGCGCTGGGTGGAAAGATCGGCACTGGAAAACAATGGATGAGCTGGATACACATCGACGATGCGATCAATGCCATCAGTTTTGCTCTAAAAACTCAAAGCTTGGATGGAGCGATCAACGCGATTTCGCCTCAGGTCGTGCGCAACGTGGAATTCACCAAGGCACTTGCCGAAGCGATTGGGAAACCCGCTATTTTTCCAGTTCCGAGGCTGGCCCTCAAAATGGCTTTCGGTGATTTTTCGGAAACCGTAATAGCTTCGCAGCGCGCGCAACCCACACGATTGGAGGCGGCTGGCTTTGAGTTCAAATACAAGTCCATTTCGCATGCGCTGGAAAATACACTGGGCCATTTGCGAAGTGGTGAAGAAGTTCTTGTGGCCGAGCAGTATCTCCCGTTGAAAAAAGAAGCGCTCTTTCCTTTCTTCTCTGACGCGAAAAATTTGGCAAAAATTACGCCACCCATCTTGAACTTTCAAATCACAAAAGTTTCTGAAGGGCCTTTGAAATCGGGAGCCTTAATCGAATATCGCTTGAAAGTGCATG
>CALCCV010000674.1 GCA_937900305.1 uncultured Pseudobdellovibrionaceae bacterium
GCTTTTGCTTTTTCCAACTCGGCGGCGGTGACCTTTTGAGAAATCACCCGATTCAGCTCCTGACTCAATATCTGCATCACTCCCGCTTTATCAGATTTGGGGCGCAAACTTGCTCCTAAATAAAAAACCCCATGATCCCTTAAGGACATGTGGTAGGAATAAGAGGAGGTCGCCAACTCTTTTTCATAAACTAATTTCCGATGCAGTCGGCTCGACTCGCCCTCTCCTAAAATCGCACTGAGCAAATCAAGCGCATACTGATCTTCATGCCCCGCACCCACAGTTTGAGCCGCAATTGCCAGCGTCACCGATTGAACGGACTGCTTCAAAGTTTGCGCCGTCGCTTTCAATTGCTCTGGCTCATTTGGCAACATCAACTGCGGAGAATCCTTTTTCGGTAATCGGCCATACTCTTTCTTTATCTTTTTTAAAACATCCGCTGAAACGAAATCCCCAACCAAAACCAGAACCGCATTGTTTGGCAAATAGTAGTTATCATAGAAATATCGCAACTTTTCGGGCGTGTAGTTTGAGATATCCTCCATAGTTCCAATAACCGGATTTCTATATGGATGAACTTTAAATAGAGTTCCGAAAATTTTCTCTCTCATCAAACCCATAGGATTGTTATCCACCCGCCAACGGCGCTCCTCTTTTACGACTTCTCTTTCGCTCTTCAGGTCCTCTTCTTTCAAAAGTAAATTCCTGACTCGATCCACCTCAATGTCGAGCATGAGATCCAACTTGTTCGACGGAAAGGTCAGATAGAAGCCAGTTAAGTCGAACGAAGTGAATGCATTGTAATCGCTGCCATTGGCATGGTGGGCTGCCTCGTAGGTCTTGCCAGCATACTTCTCTGAACCTTTAAACATCATGTGTTCAAGCATGTGCGAGGCGCCAGTCACACCGGGAGTTTCGTTGCGTGATCCGACTTTGTACCAGGTGTGATAACTAATCATCGGCACCGAATGGTCTTCCAGCAATAAAACCGTCAGGCCATTCTCCAACATGACTTTTTGTACAGGAAGTTTAATTTGCAGCTCTGGCGCCTGCCAATTTGAAATTGCACCAACAACTTCCTTGGTCTCCCCACTCAGCCCAGGAACTTCTGGCGCCGGTGCCTGTTGCGCTCCCGCAATCCCACTCACCAGCCATATCCAAACACCGAGCCAAAGCCCGGACCTTCGTCCTATCGACGATACCTTGTATTTAAGAATCGAACGCAATCGAAGAGTCGACATAAGTGCTCCTTCTATTGAAAAGGCTCACCCGCAATATCTCTATACATGGGATTTGCAAATGGACCCGGCACCCATGATTTTATGCTGATCAAAAAGTAGGAGGCAACTACTGGACGACAAAGTCAGAAAAATAGACGTTGCGAACAACTCCGTTGGACAAGATGCCATTCATCTCTTTGATGATTTCATCTTTTAAAAAAAGTTTTCCTTGCAATGGCTCCAACTCTGAAAAACTTTTTTTATTCATCAACCGCAAAATTGCATCCCGGGCTTTCGCTCGACTTTCGATATTCATTACCTCTTCAAAAGCTTCGTCATTCAACATTTCTAAATTGATTTCCATTCGAATGGTCCGTCTGGGCTCCCCATCTAAATTGATCGTGAATTTCTCCATGGTGTAAATCAAAGGGTTCTGAGGATCAGAGGCTGGGACCCTTCGTAGCTCTTCAAAGAGCTTCTCTTCTGTCAGCTTCGGGTGCTCCCAACCCATTGAAAACAAAAACACGGCCGCGCCACCACCACCCATAACCAAGATGTTCAACACCATAAATAGCGAAATCAAAAGTTTGCTGTAGTCCTTCGGAGGTTTTGCCGGAGCCTTCGCTTGTTCTGCCAAAAATTCCTCCCCCACCAAGACTTAGAGCCACCATAAAACACCAATTGCAAAGACCCGACTTAGCTCGCAAAATTACTTTTGCAAGGCAGGTCCTATACCTTGATCGGTTGACTTGACCTCTGTCTTAAGTCAAAAATGAATGATCAGGAGAATAGCAGTTTCATGGTTTCGATAAGCCCACGAGCGCGGTCAATCTTCTCAATCACGCTTAAGACTTCGAATTTTCGTGTCAAAACTATCGACACTTTCAAAGAAATTGTCGACGGTTCCAAAATTGGAAAGCTTGCAACTCGCCTCGGGCCAGCTCTGCTCTGCCTTTCCATTTCAACCGCACTCACCGCGGGCGCACAAAGTTTTCCGACTCCAAACGATCCTCCAGAATCACCTGAAACCCGCCTCCCTCTGGACCTAATTCAAATTTCAGAAACCGAAGCCTTTTCTCCATATGTAATAATGGTCGACAAAGAGTCGCGACAAATCTCTGTCTACGAACGAGCCGGAGCTTCGATTCGCAAAGTGATTTCATATCAAACCGACATGGGCAAACGCGGGGGCAACAAACAAAAGCGAGATGACCACCGAACACCTGAAGGAATTTACTTCCTCATCAAGAAGGTGACTCAACCAGAAATACCTTATAACCTCTACGGCTCTCGAGCTTTTATCACCGATTACCCCAACTTCTTTGACTCCTCCGACGGCAAAACTGGCTCTGGCATTTGGCTTCACGCCATCCCAGATAGCGTCGCCCTCACACGCGGCTCACGCGGCTGCGTGGTGGTCAGAGACGACGCGATCAAAGAACTCGAAAAATACATCAAGCTGGGTGAAACACCCTTGCTGATCTACGATAAAGTTGAATATGCATCTAAAGAAGCCCACGACCAAAAACGTGAGGAGATCAGCACTTTCATCGAAAGTTGGCGCAAGTCCTGGGAGTCTGAATCATTGACGGATTACCTCTCGAACTACGCCCCAGGTTTCACTGGCGGAGGCATGAATCTCGCTCAATGGAAAACGCATAAAGAGAAACTCAAAGGGCGATATAAGTTTGTCAAAGTTGAGTTTGATCAACCTTACATCCTTCTCAACCGGGACCAGCTAGTTCTCAAAACACTGCAGACCTATCAATCAGATCAGCACAAAGATTATGGAATCAAAACCATTTATGCGCGCAAAGTGGCGGGACACTACCAGATCTTACGAGAAGACTGGCAGCCATCCACAGCCAAGGGTTTAAAAATCCAGTCGAGCGGACAACAGCAATCGGAACCAGATGAAATCCAACGCCTGGTCTCTTCCGAAACCTCGGCTGGAACCGACTCTGCCGAAAACAACAAAACCAATGACTCCGAGCCCGCACCGCGAGCTCATGAAACTCAAAAATAAATTTAAAAATTTGACAAAAAGACGCTCAGAAAAACCAAACAGTTTCGGTGAGACGGCTAGGTCCTAAAGCCCTTAGTGAGTAAAGCGATCAGCACTATCCGCATCGGAAGGCGCGTTGATATTCAGAAGATCAACATTGGCAGCGCTATCGGGAAGCTGCTCAAGGTGTTTATTCATTTCCTCTTGAGAAAGTTGTCCATGATTCAAATTCCACTCTGTTAGGCGCTTATCATATTTCAACATTTTCATCGCTTTATCTAAAGACATGGCATCCCCCTTCGGAGCGTTCATTAATCAAGACCCATGCATACCAATTCGACGAACCCGGGGTCAAGCCACCGAATGACTCTTCTGCCTAGGGATTCGCCTAGAAGCCACTCAGTTCCAGTACTTAGGGCCCTTTTGATCATTGTTCACAATCAATCGCAACTTTCCCTGCTTCTTAGGACTACGGCCCACGCGTCCCTGCCCGCCCCGCCCCATGCGTTTGATCAGCAAAAGTATTCCACCAGCAGCTAATCCACCCAAATGCGCTAGATAAGCCACTTCCCCGCCATCAAATCGAGTCGTCAAAAACGAAGCAAACTGGATCAAGCCCATCAAAATGACAAAGTATTTTGCCTTCATTGGAAATACAAAAAAGAAGTACATCGTCTCGTTAGCGAACATCACTCCGTACGCCAAAAGCAGAGCATAGACCGCGCCTGAAGCGCCAATCACTGGCACAATCAAACCCATCTGACTCGCCGAAACAGCAGAGTAAATCAGCATGCACAGAGAATAGATCAAAGCCGCACCCACACCACTTGCCAGATAATAAATCCAAAAATACTTTTGCCCCCAACGCATCTCCAGCGCCGCCCCAAAAAACCAAAGCATCAACATGTTGAACAAAATATGTGTAATGTTTGTGGAATGTAAGAACATGTAGGTCAAAAGCTGCCAAACCCGACCTTCCAAAAAAACTTTGCCGGGATAGAGCGCCAGATGCTCGGTGATGTTCAATTTGAACAACCCCTCACCCAACACTTGCAACAAAAACCACGTCCCCACTGTTAGAATCATGATCCACTTCACCGCTTTGGTGAGTGGGATCGGACTGACAGAACCACTTTGCCTGTAATCGCTCATTGAGACTCCACAATGGAATAACTATCTCTTAAAATAATCCGAGAGCTTACCGTATGTCTGCTCCAGAGTTTCGACCAAGACCTTAGTCTCTGCCAACAATGGAAAAAAGTTAAGATCTCCAGCCCAACGCGGCACCAAATGCATGTGCAGATGATCCGGAAGTCCAGCTCCAGCCACGGCCCCATGATTCATCCCCAAGTTCACTCCCGCCGGCTCATAAACTTCCATCAGTGCCGCAAATGCCAAACGAGTCGTCTGCCAAAAATCCTTCGACTCCTCCTCTGTCAATTTCAACAAATCCCCGCCGTGACGTCGAGGCAAAACCAAAACATGTCCTGGATTGTAAGGAAATTTGTTTAACAGAATCATCGACCATTCATTCTGCCAAACGCAAAGCGTGCTTAAGTTTGGCTTTTCAGTCGCCGCTGAACAAAACACACAACCTGGAGGACGATCCACCTTGCGAACATAATTATAACGGTCAGGGCGAATGAAAAGATTTCTCTCTTGTGGCCAACGTCCCGCTTTGTTCGCCACAGAAGGGCGTTGCGCAGCCTTCTTCGTCGCCTTCTTTTTTTGAGTATTTTTTGAAACCTTCAAAAGTTAAAAAATTTCATCGTTCACAGTAATTTTAGTATCCTTTTTTTATTCATTTTTTATTTCAAATGCTTTAAATATTCTGAAAGTTCTGATATTTTTATGATAAAAATATGATTGTCTGCAAACACTAGGACAGCCATTAAAGGCAATAGCAGAA
>CALCCV010000675.1 GCA_937900305.1 uncultured Pseudobdellovibrionaceae bacterium
GTAGCCGTGACTGGAGTTCAGACGTGTGCTCTTCCGATCTTGGCTTAGAAATTAGGGATTGCAGACATATTCGATTTTCCATTCGCCTTGACTAAGATCCTGGTCGAAAGTCACTTTTTGTCCCGAAAAGGTAAAGATTCCTGCGTACGCCGATCCGTTCACGGTGACTGAAGGCACTGAGGCGATGCCTTTCGTGCAGGCGGCAATAGTCACTTCGTGATTGAGGTTTTTGACGAGGGCTCCGAGTTTTTCAAAATCACTGGTGTACGAAGATTGTTCAATGTCCGCTACAAATCCTGAGTTCTCAATTGCTGCCTGTCGATATAAACAACCTGCATTCAGTTTGCGATTGGCTAAGAGGGCGCAGTGGGCCTTCCACTCGGCGTTGGTTTGAAGCTTAACACCGATGCCTTTTGTGGTTTTTTGCACGGGAGTCAAGCCGGCCAAATCTTTCTCTGCTGCCTCCCGATATTTGACAATTGAGCTGAACGAAAAGTTGCGATTGTTATAAAATTTAGATTTCAAGGCTTTCAGTGTTGCGGATGTGCCATGGGCGATTTCGCAATTTCCATCGCTCAACCGACGAGCAGCTGCAGGACAATTGTTTTTGTGTCGAGAGTCTTTTTCGTTAAATGTTAATTTTTGTCCAGACATTATTTGGACGAATTTTTTATATTTGGCTTCAATTAACGTCTTGATTTGTTGAAAAACGGTGGGGTTGATTGCAGCTCCATTTGAAGTCTTTGAAAAATCGTCCGTGACCGATGGATCGTATTGGCTGTACGTCGCCTCGTCTTCGTCAGATATCACCAGCGTAGCTAGGTGAGCGTTCGGTCTGAAGAACGTTTTGTTTTTTTCATTTTGTGCGCCGCTCATCTTCGTGCGATCAAGGGCACGCTTGATGGCTAAGATCGCGCGTTCGTGAGGTTCGGCATAGGGAAAGGACTTGCCGTTGTGAACCTTAAAATCAAAGGTGTCTAAGAAAAGCTTCTGACCGTTAGAGGTGGTGTCTTCAATCCAGAAAGCGTCAGGTTGGCCATCCAAATTCCAGAGGAGTCCATCTGTTCCGGGCGCTTTTGCTTCAACTCCCGCTTTCGCCAGTGCGTTTGAAACGGTGTAAAAGCCGGCGGGAGTTCCAGGAATGAAGTTGGAGCACG
The DNA here is from genome assembly GCA_937900305.1 of uncultured Pseudobdellovibrionaceae bacterium. Classification (GTDB taxonomy): domain Bacteria; phylum Bdellovibrionota; class Bdellovibrionia; order Bdellovibrionales; family Bdellovibrionaceae; genus CALCCV01. Next base: position 1,158 of record CALCCV010000675.1, read on the forward strand.
GACGAGAAAGAACATAAGGGCTTCCATACTTGTATCCCAAAAGATCTGGCATATTGTTGCAGCTAATGTTTTCGTCTTGGCGAATGGAAGTGTGAGTAAATGCCAATCGCCAATCCAAACCTTTGAGTTGATCTAAAAGTCCTGAAGCCGCTTGACTGACCTTGGCGACATGCTCGTTCATAGATCCTGAAGAGTCGATGACAACGAGAATATCGAGAGGTTTTTCTTTACCAACTTGTAGAGTCATCGTTCCGGTCAGTGAAGTGTCTCCATACAGCGTCAGAGTTGGGGAGGTTATTCGGCGGCCAATGATGGAATCGACGACGACTTGAAAATTCATGGTTGCTTCATCGACGGTGGCGTCAAGAG
>CALCCV010000676.1 GCA_937900305.1 uncultured Pseudobdellovibrionaceae bacterium
ACGATATCTGTAGCCGTGACTGGAGTTCAGACGTGTGCTCTTCCGATCTGGATCGACTTTGATCCATTGATTTTCAAGAAAAACGGAACAATAAGCATGAAGAGATTTTTCGCCCATAAAGAGATGAAATTTCGGCGAGCAAAAGACTCCTAGGTAGTCTTTTCCTTTCACATACATGGTGTGAAAGCCCGCGGGAATTCCAAGAGTCCGCATCATTGCAACGAAGAGATTGGCTTTATTGGAGCAAGAGCCAAAGCCTTTCTGCAAAGTCTCAGAAGCCTTATCTTGATTCAATCCCAGTTCATATTTCACAGAGTCGCGAACCCAATAAAAAATCTGACTGGCTTTTTTTCGTGGACATGTTTCGGTCCCAACAATGTTGGCGGCGGCTTGACGAATTTTGGATGAGTCAGCATCGCAAAAGGGTGTCGCAGCGAGATAGCTCGATTCGATAAATTCTAATATTGCCATAGATGATTTATAACCCAGGATCAAAGAGTTGAAAAGCCTGTGATTTTTGATCCATAGAAATTACTCGACCCGCTATTCGAATGGGCTTGGGCGTGGATCAGGAACTCAGAATCCCACTGTTCAGTCTTGCCTCAAGTTTGGCGTCAAAAGCCGTTATAAGGTGATCTGGGCCCTGTCTTTGGTCTAGGGCGTTACAAGTTCGAAGATTTCAGGGTTATTTTGAAAATTTAACTTCAAAACAGCGGTAGTTTTTCTCAAGATTGGCCGAAAGGTTAGGTAGGGGTGTGAACTTCGATGCTGTATCAATTATTTGGTCGCAAAAGGGCGAACTTTTTAAGAATCTACCAGAAGTGGCAGGTGAATAATCGCAGTCGCCATGCTCTTTTTGTTTTGAGTCTCAGTGTTTACGTCATGACGTTCATGATTCTCTTTGATGGCCTTTTTGTCGCAGATCCGGGGCCGTTCATACAAACTCGATTTATCGCGTTGGCATTGCTCATTCCGGCGTTCGCGATCGCGCGAGCTTTGCAACAAAATCGCGAACTCTTGCAGAATCGTCCACAGGTGTTCTTGCAGTCTGTGTTGGTGCTATTTGGACCGGTGCTCATCCACGCCCAATATCTCTATCTCACCTTTATTCATGAGCACGAAAAAGTGCCGATCTATTTCATCGGTATGATGATGGTGGTGTTTTACGGCAGCTTTGTTTTGCACAAGTACTGGAAGGAACAGTACATCTTTAATGCCTTTGGTATTTTGAGTGGTGTCGGATTTGTGTTTATGTTTCCCAAGTTTCGGGATCTTGAATATGTGCTGATTGTCTCGCATCTGGTGGCCGGATTTATTTTTATCTACTTTCGCAGGGATTTCGTAGACAATCTTTATGCTATTCACAGCCTCCTAAAAATGATGGTGCCCGAAAGAGTCGCTGATGTACTGGCTGTATCCAATGGGGCCAAAGACACTGCCGATTACTTTAAACCCGAAGAGAGATTCACTGTTTGTCTGTGTGCAGACTGGCGCAACTTTCAGGGTATGACTAAAGAGCTTCTGAATGACGAAATGTCAGAGATGTTGGAAAAATTTTACGATGTGGTGCTGGCGAAACTTAAGACATTAGTGCCGGCTGAAAACTACTATTTCAATTGGAATGCCGACGAATTTTTTATCGTCTTCTTTTCTGATACCGGATCTGAACATGAAGTGATGACGAATGTGCTGTCGTTTGCAACTGCCCTTGTTCACGAGGTCTTTGCGGAAGTGAGTGTCGCCACGGGCAAACGAATTTATTTCGACGTGGGAATCGCCGCAGGCAAGGGCCGACTTGGACTTTTGGGACCAAAGTTTATGAAAAAGACGACCATCGTTGGGGAGGTGGCGGGAAGGGCCAAGCGCTTTCAATATGAAGCCAAAAAGTTGCGCCAAGAATTCAATCACGAGGTGTTGCCCGTCGTGATTATGGACTCTCCCTTTTATCATTTCATGCAACAAAGCCATCACCCCGAAGCTCACCTTTTGAAACAGATGCGCGCAAAAGCGAAAGATGTCCGGGGAGTTCAATGTTTCGCCTGGGTGACAGATCAACACATTTCTACATGGCGAAAGAATGCGTAGCTATTGCGAACAGGCGATGCGATAAGGCCGAAGAATTCGCGCTGCAAACTGGTTTGCTCAATTTACAGATTCACATTAGCTCAATTCACAGTCCATAGTCCCTTTTGTTTGGCACTCCTCACGTGGGGCACACGACAGGTCTGTTGTTGTACGGATTCGTCGTGCAACCCACCAAAGATGTCAAAAGGCCGATGAAGAAAAAAATAATTGGACATTTTGGACATCCCGACGGGGGGAATTGAGATTTTTTGCGTTTCATTAAATGGCTTGAAAGAGAAGAATTGGCAACGATAAAAGCCAAGGCTGAAAATTCAGCCCATGGCTTTATTTTTTTGGTGGATCAGTGGCCCGCACTTGAGGGACCTTTGCTTTGGTGCAATCCCTCCTCTTCCACATTTTGATCCATCATCGATGGTGGGTTTTGCATTTGTTTTAGGTTTTGATCTCGGCGACGTTTGGCCTCTTCCGTCTCGTTGGTTTCAGTGGTGGTGGAGGTCGTTTCGAGTGTGGCTCCCGATGCAGAGTTGTCGATTGCCCCCTGATCTGGAAC
>CALCCV010000677.1 GCA_937900305.1 uncultured Pseudobdellovibrionaceae bacterium
TTTCCCTACACGACGCTCTTCCGATCTCTGCTTGCAGCGATGGTAGCTAACGCTCTGTATCGGCAAGGTAAAATTAGCTTTGTCACCACCGAAGATCGCCAGAAATCATCATCTCTGTGGCAAAAAAAGATGACTGATGGAAGCCCAATGATCTTGGAAGGTTACGATTGTCAATCTTCGACGATATTTATCGACCCGACACTGAGTCCGTTCAACTTAGGAGCATCGTTTCATGCCGCATTTTTTCAAAAGTCTTTGCACTATAAACCATTCATATCTCGTGAATATGATTTGATCTCCAATAAGATTCCCAAGGTAGAAATGGATCTGCGATCGACTCGTGCACAACTGTCACCGCATTGAACTTCTTCCTACCGCGGACTCTTTAAGAAAAACCCGGGCGCAAGAGCACTCGACTGTCTCGATACTGTCACGATCTGAAATGTGAGGTTTGAAGCTCCGACGTCGCTACGCTCCGATGGGGTGGCGCAATCGAACCGGAATACCCTGGCGCCTTAACCCGAAATACGCACCTGACACATGGGATCGGCCTAAGCAGTGCAATTCCCCACCCCAAACCGAGCGGAATGGAATAATGACCACCGCACTGTGCTTCAGGAAAATTTCAAATTGGCACGTCTGTTGCTGACATGCATGGGGGGCACAAATTGGCTCCAGTCTTAACATGGGGGAAAAAAATGAAGAGAGTAATTGTCGAGAGCACTTTGAGTTTCATTATTGGATCATTTTTCTTAGCACAATCGGCATTTTCCGAACCTGTCTGTATAGATCCAGGCCCTACTAAAGAGTGTATGGATTATATTTATAGTGATGTAGGATACAATAAGGTGAAGGCTGCTCAAGCGTGCAGTGGTGCAGTTTCAATTGAATGCATTGGTTATATTTATAGCGATGCGGGATACAATAAGGCAAAGGCTGCTGAGTATTGCAAAGGTGGAGTCACTAAAGAGTGTATTGATTATATTTATTCTGATGCTGGATACAATAAGGTGAAGGCAGCCCAAATTTGTGGCGGACGGGGTTGAATATAAATCCTGACTCTGCCGCCACGAGTCCTTTTTGGTATTGTGGTCAGAGTCGGAGCCGAGGCTCCCACGACCCATGGATCTCAGTACCAGGGCTTTTTTGCCTTTGGTTGGTCCCGTGGCGAAGCGGTAGGTGACCGAATGAGCTTGGAGTTTCGTGAAGGTATCGGACTCATCGATTTCGAGTTGCAAGTGACTTGGATCCTCGTCTTTGATGATGATCTTCTGCCGTAACAGATACCGCGTGAGTCTTTGAATTATCTCACTTAACACTGCTTTCAGCTCGGCAGTGGTGGGTGCGGGACTCGCAAAGAAGTCTAGAGGTTCTCCTGCACTTCCAAGTGCTTTGTCACTTCAATTTCTTTGGCACCTAAGCTGGTCAATTTTTTAGATACTCTATCACCCAAATACTCGGCAACGGTTTGGGGTATGAGCGCATGACGGTAACGGGCTCTTAAGCCTTCGACGAGTTCTTTATTGTGATTCGCAGTAGAGCTCTCATTCGAATCTCACAGAGAAAGAATCTGCAAAATGATGACCGATGTAGCCGCACTTCCGATCGAGGGCGGTGGCGAAAAAAATTCTCGAACACCTGGAGTTGTGATGAGCTCGGGGACCGATTTTTGGGCTCGAAATGGATGAACTAGCGGCCATGATCTAACGATGAACGTTGGTTTGCACGTCGGATTGAATTCAAAATAGGCCCGCACGTTGCCGCTGGTTGATTCATACCCACCAACACGCGCCGCGCGTAATCGAGGACTACGGGCTTTGCATTCTCGCCGATATTCAAGCGAATGCAAGACCGCGATGGCGATCTGTCGACTTGAGGAAAAACTTCTCTGTTGAGTGGACCCGGATCGATGAGGTACTCGATCACTTCCATGAATTCGTTCATTGAAGCTTCAAGATACTCAGGCTCAAAGTAAAAGGCGTGTAACTGTAGTCCCCGGGGACCGGCAAGAAACCTTTTGGCTAGACGAGAAGTTCGCTGAGCTTCCGGCAGCTCGGCCGAATCAAAATAAATTTGGTAGCTTGCGAACGGCGAGTAGAGAGTTTCATCGCCGTTTGGAATCGCCTGCCCGTGACTTAATAGGGCAGCAATGTCCAAACCTATTTTGGTTTTTATATGTTCTTCGATGGTGGTTGAGATTAGAATCTTTAAACCCCTCAACGTTTTTGAAGTTTCAATGTGTCCATCATTTCTTGCGAGCCAGTTTGTTAAAGAGTCAGTCTTAAACTGAAGGTTCATTCGATCGCCGCCTCCCCCGATTTTGGTGCCACCGCGAACTTCAATGCTTAGCCGGGACGTCGCTTTGTATCGAAGCTTCTTGGCGATTTCAGAAAAAGCGTCAAATACCGGCGAGGTCTCTTCAAGATCATACCTATCCATAAAAATGATCATGGTCGTGTAGCCATAATCATGGTCGTAATACCCCAAGCTGCACAGCGCTTCGTGGAAAAGAAAGTATTCACCTGAAGGATCAGTCCCAGGTTGTTCGAAAAGAAATACTTCTTTGTCCTCAACCGAACAGTTGGCGGAATCTGATCTTACAATTTCAGATTGCATTTGAGCCGCTGAACGAAACTTTAGGGCTTTGATTTCATTTGTTAGCTTGAGGGGATCAAGTCCCAAAATTTCTTGAAGACGATTGGGATATTTTAAGAAAGCTCGCTGCAGTGGGCGAACGGCACTCGTGCCGTAATCGGCATCTGTTGAACTTTTGGTCAGCGCCGCTTGAATCAGTCCCGTGTGTAGAAAGAGAGTCGCCAAAATGAGAAGTTGAACTCTGAAATTGAACATACTCCAGGAATTGCGAATATCATGCCAGTGATCGTTATTCTTCTGCGGACTGTTTCTGCTCTGTCAGCGGAATAAATTGAATCGCGAAGTAGTACGCATCTGAGGGCGCACTTGAACTCGCAAACTCCGTGAACTCTGTCACCAGGCTGTCCAATCGGTGGATAAATTCCATCACTCTTGCACTATCAATTCCCAGTGAAAAGCCTGACACCAACCTCTTTTCAAAATCCTTTTGAGAAGTTTTTTCGTTAAGATCCTTTTGAATTTTCGTTAGCATGCGTGAGTGAAATTGGCGGATCTCTTGGTCTGATGTTCCGCTGATAATTTCGTACATCGAGTGAGGTTTACGGTAGCCACCGCCCTCGCTGATCAGCAGACCCGCCTTGACCATTCGGCTAATCGCCTCTTGGAGGTAATACGTAGTTGCATCAATTCGCCCCTGTAGATCTTTGATCGTAATAGCTTCTTCTCGATCAGCGAGTTCTAAAATCGCGAGGTAGCGCCAGTCCGAGAATAAAATTCTTCCTGAATCAGATTTCAGTTCCCATTTTTTCCGAACGGCTTTTGAGGTACGGGTTTGAGTGGATTTCTTTTTTCCCGCCGGGGCTTTCGACACTTTAGGTTTCAACAATTCCGGGAGGGCTTGTGTTTTCAATTCCTCAAGGTGGAAGCGATCCACCTCTAAGGCGCGGGCTAGGCGAATCAACAACTGAGGCGTCAGAGCTTTTTTTCGTGAGAAAACCTCAGAGAGATAGCCGGAAGAAACGCCAACTTCCTTAGCCAAGCGACGAAGTGAATACTTCGGATCTGATTTTTTTTTCGAAACCCAAAAGTTCTTCAGTTTTTCAATGTTGTCTTGAGACATTTAATCAAGCCAATCGGTCAGGAATCTCATAAGATTCAATTTCCTCATTCCCCGTTTTAGAATTCAATGAAAAATATCGCGATTTATTGAGTTCCTGATCCTTCCGTTGTACGGCGGGATAGGCGCAATCGTATCATTTCCAAGACGCTCTCGTTAATATAAGTTTATTTTAACTTTCAGAGCGCTCTCAACTTGAGAGCGCTCTATAGCACTTTGGCATTGCGGCGCATTATTAGTGTGTGTAGGATCCTATAAATTCTCAGACGAGTTACGGACCAAACATCTAAAGTTTCGACCAATCGAGAGAATGGAAGAAATTTGAAAGGAAAAACATGTTAAAAAGTATTATTGCCACTGCTCTTTTTTGCTCAGTGATAACGGGGGGACAGTTTTCGCACGCCCACGGTCAAATTGTAACTGAACCCGGCCTTCGAACCAGGCTCGCCGGGACCTATGTTTATCATAGAGATAGTGGAATCGTCATTGATTATAGAAAGTTGATCTTAAAAGCGGATGGCACCTTTCAAGCAGAAAAGATTGAGCTAACACTTCCTGAAAAATTCATTCCGGTAGAAGGCACGTGGGAGGCTGAAGAGCATCCTTCGGTGTCCTCTTACATAGCCATTGATCTGACTCAAAAAGGTAACCAAGCAAGACATTCTATTGGCCACTTTGGTATCGAGGGACTAGGACTTTTATTCAAAAATCCCTCGGTCTTCGAAATGGAGCAGACCAACGATACTCACCACTCTGGGCTGAACTGGTCTCCGACTGCTTATATTAAGATGGAAGTTTACAACCAGATGTGTACAAACTCTTCGTGTCGTGTCGGAACTCAGTGCGAGGTCGTCATGACAGCGGTTTATGAAACGCCGTTTGTGCCAATCTGTCGACAGATCGTCGAAGAGCGTTTAGATCCAGGTGCCGGAGTTATTCCTGTTCCGTGATTGCAAGTAGATTTAGCCCTGGCTAGAGTTTCGGATTGAGGCGTCTACCGGTGAGGGAAGAGACAAAAAAGTTCCCCTCACATGACAACTTATTAACCTAAATGCGACAAAAACCATGCGCTTTTCAGGCGGCTCGTTTTTGTCGTGATTCAAACTGATCGAGTGCAGATCTCACTTTCTCAAACAACTTTCGCCGCATTGTTGATTGGCTCAAGCGAAGAGTCATAGTAACCGTCATCGGGAGTGAAAAAATCCAGTTGATGAGCCAACTTCGGAGTCTCCGATAACTTTTCACGGTAAAATGTCATCCATCGGCAAATCAATTCCCCAAGAATCAATCGGGACCATCGTTTTAAAAGACGAAAGCTTTTACCAGAGGGTGTCCAACGCTTACGAAGTATGATCAATTCCTTCAAGTAAAGCCATTTCCACATCGGAACTTTCATCGCAAATTCAATTTTTTCACGAAGCAAATATTTGATAATATCCTCTTGGAAAAAAGCTGAATCAAGTCGAAGTTCGATGATTGCGCTTGGCAATGATGCTCTGATTTTATCAACCGAAGATTTGATGATTTGTAGTGCGGATGTGGAGTCGTCACAGTTTCGTTAAATTCCATGCGGTGGCAACAAGCGTTGCGTTGATTTTGTCGCCTTGAGATCTCATGTACCGACATCGATCGAGTCGATGATTTTTTTTCAGGTTATTTCCGCGATTGGACGCCCCTAAATCGCAAAAACCGAGCATGAGAAGGTCTTTCAAAATAAACTTGTTCTAAATTACATTGCGCTTTCGCCAACCGAGTTTCCGGTTGCCTCTGCTGCCAGAACTCAATCTCAGAGACCGTTTAGATCTAACATCGAGAGCAATACCCGTTTTGACTTTGGATTTCAAAACAGGGTTTCGAAAGGGTGCAACGGAATTCAATACGCATATAGGCGACACAATTTAAAATTGCCTGAGCTTTTTGAACATCAGTAAAAAACATTGTCAAATAGTGCATTATACTGCACTACTCTGATATGAGGCTTAAGCGCACTCCCGAATAAATTGAATGGTACAAGTCTCAAAGACCTAAGGAAAAGGCACAAATCGCCAAACGGTTAACCAATCTCGAAGAGCACGGACATTTCGGAACCGTTAAAGATTTGGGTGACTTCTTGTCAGAGCTAAAATGGGTCAATGGTCGACGAGTTTATTATTCGGTTATGGAAGATGATAGCGGCGAGTTAACATTGTTAATCCTTGGAGGAAATAAAATGGGCAAGATTCAGACATCAAAAAAGCGAGGAAAATCCTCAAAAAATACATCGAAGCCTAAAGGTGTTGTGAAACCACGCTTGAAAGCTGGTAGTCCTGCCTATGATTACTCTGCGGCTTCAGAGCTTACGAATCGCAAATTTATTTCTGAGGCTATTGCCGATGCGTTGATTGATGGAGATGCGGACGCCATTCGTGAAATTTTACTTTCCCACCTTAAGCAGGTACACAAAGACCACTTCTATAAAGATGCAGGCATTTCAAGACGGACCTTATTTAAGCTGATGGAGCCGAATGCGAATCCGACTTTGGAGAGCCTCGCAAAGGTTTGCAAGGCGCTCGCGGAAGCCGCTTGATATCTAATTTTCGCAACTGGGAGACGACCAGTTTTGAGTTAATTTTTAATTAACTGGTTGAATCTCGGCGCCGAGCAAAGGGCACACGCATTTGGACCCGCCTTTTGATCCATCATCGCAATTCGCTTCGAACTTCAGCTCTTAGCCGCCCAGAAGGCAATCTACAGAGATTACTTAAGATGACAGTCTCTAAGAGTGTTTATATTATTTAAGCCATTGTCATCTAAATAGGAAGTTAACATGGAGATTATTAACTTTGAAGTCGCCAACAATGAGGTCGTCGTCCATCAAAAGACCAGGCTAGGAGTTACGATTCTCGAAGAACAAAATCGGACCGGTGATTTTGTTACCTCGGGAATCAACTTTCACTATGGCAATGTGGGTTGCGCTCTGGTGCCGACCGCGTGATTGGACCTACCTTAATCCCGGCACTTCTCTTAGATCTACATGTGCCCCTGGAATGATGTGTGGAATTAGGTATTTTACGACTGAGCCATCGGTTTTTTGGAAAAAGATGGCTCTGGGTCCGTTGGGTCCCTGCTGAACCTCTGCTTGCTCAACCAAGTCATTGCTGAGATCTAATTTTTGAAGCGCATCGGTGCAAATTCCAGGAGAACAACCGACAATATCGTCGCCATAGAATGCACCGGTTACTTGCGCTTCATATTTCGCGGCAAGACTTTGTAGCTCAGCTGAAGCGACCGTTGAGATGAGCATTGCAATCGTAGAAACGAAACAGGAAACGAATGTTTTCAACATGTGAAGTCCTTTGGTAGATTTGTTTTTGGTGGCGAGATGAATTTATTCCTTCGGTGTGTCTCGAGCGATGCGAGAATTCTAAGATGGCCGATTTGCGAGTGACAAAATTTGATCCAACTGTCTAAACTTTGATGGCCCACGTGACACGATGGCACTGGTGTTGCAGTTTTTTATAATATGGAAATACAAGGCGGCCGGAAGCCCACCAGGAAAAATTTTAGAAATATCTGTGCAACTCTATTTTTGACCTTAGGATTTTTTGTAGTGGCAACAGCGGCCAATGCTGCCGATGATCTGATGACCGGTAAGATCTTGGAATTTCGCGGCTACGGCAAAGACGATTCAAAAAAGATTCTCATTCAATGTTCTGCGACTTTGTTTCGCTCCGTCAAAGATCACAAACTTCATTTGGTTACAAATGCCCATTGCTTGCCCTCGGCGCTCACGCACTTTGAGTTGCATGATTTGACGAATGGATTGGCCCCTGAGTGGAGCGGCCCCTTTCCTCAAAAAAATCTGGGTCGTTTTGACCGCGCGCGAGTTCGTCTGGATAAAACCAGAGACCTCGCCGAAATCTCGCTCGATGAAAATCAACTGAAGTCCTACGATGCGACTATTGTAGAGTACGAAGAGCTTCGCGCTCGATCTTTCGGGCAATCATTCAGTGGGATATCCTTAGGTTTTGCTGATGGGAAAGGTTGGCTGAAAACTTGCGGAGGAATGGACGAAGCATTTGGTGGAACCTGCCAATCCAACATTGGTCTGTTCGAATTGCCGGGCAGTTCCGGTTTTGTCGGAGTGAGTCCCATCGAAATCCTTCATGGCATGAGTGGAGGAGGATTTTTTGGTTTGAAAAATTTGGAGGGAATTAACTCAAAGTTTCGCCCTTTCGAGGATCTTGCAATCATCATCCCCATGGCGGAGGTTGAAAAATTCATTGCCAATCCCACTCAAACTAGACCCACTGACAGCAGGGAAACGAGGAGTCGCCCTTGTTTTAGAGACGCAGGTAAAAGATCTCCTTACGTTGATGGCGGCCGTGAAGATTGCTCGCTTGACCAGGAGTTTGAGAATGGGCTCAGAGATTTTCTTGATATTGATTTGGACGAGGAGCTTGCGCTGAACGAAATTCCCAAAAATGAACGCAAAGCGGTGATTAACAAACTGATCAATTCAATGAAAGGCGTATTTCTGACGAGGCCGGAAGCGCTTGCAAAGGCTCACTCCGCGCTTTTCGACGCGCAAGGGTTGAAGCCGGAGCCGGCCGGATTTAAAGGTGAGCTCGGACTGATTTTCAACGGCAATGCGAGAGGTGTGAAGTTCACCTTCGGTGGATTTTCCATCATGGAGCAACGGAATCAAGTCGAGATCGCCAGAATTCCGAGCCATGAAAAATTCTACGAGTTTGACCAAAATTCGGAAGGAATTCTTGTTTTGAAAATCGACCAGGAGAAACTCAATTGCGGTCTTTCAACATCCACTCAATTGCGCTGTTACAACGACAAGATGACCCTTAGTCTGACGCCGTTTCGGTCACCGCGTGGATTTCATTTTAGATGGGCTTCTCGGTTGGCGACAGATCCCAAGATTGTGGAGTTTCGATTTGGCGATATGGTGAAAGAATGAGTGAAAGAGAATTGAAATTCCGTTTTCCCGCCTATTTTCAGGGCCTCACAGCTTATCTAGAAGGGGACAATCGAAATCTGCGAAGCGCCTTGAGTTCGCCGGAATTGACAATGGATCAAAGATGTTTGCTTCAGGTTCGCACTTTCATTAAAGCGCACAATTATCTTGAGGCTCTACAGCGCCTCTCAAATCTGTCTACGTTTTCTCATCCTTTTTTTCGAGCTGAGAAATTTTTTTTACAAGCTAGCTTGGCGAGTTTTGCCTCACGATGGGCTGAGGGATTTGAACTCAATGTTCGGGCGTACGAGATTTATACCGAACTCAAATATCGACCGGGCCAATTTCGTTCGGCTCACAACGCTGCCTCTAGCTGCATCAACCTCGGCAAATGCAATGAAGCTCTTCAGTATCTCGAATATGCCAAAGAGAGCGTTACGCGACCGGCGGAACTTGCGTCTGTATTCAGAGCGCAGGCTTGTCTTTTCAGTCAGCTGGGAGATTTGGACAGTGCGAATTCATTCATTTGCGAAGCGCTTGAGGCGCGAGCTCATCTCAACGCCGTTGATAGAGTTCACTTGGACCTCGTTATCTTTGACTTGGCATTTAAGAATCAAGATTTTAAAACTTGCGCGAGTCAACTTGCATTGCTAAGGAAATCTCGAGTCCTTCGTTACCGTGCTCGAATTATTTTTGACAATCAGCTCTTTAAAATTTTTCGTGGCGAAGAGACCCAATTGTCACGGTTGCCAAAATCTGTAGAAGAACAAGAAGAATATGGTTTAAAGTGGAAGCTCCTCGACTCTCTTATTTCTGGCGATATTGAGGCTGCAAAAAATCTGTGGCACGATCTCCATCTATTTTTACCAGAACTTCATCAAAAAGCCTTTTTAAGTTTTCATCCCAACGAAGAAAAGAAATTATTTGGCCAAGTTTTACTTTCACTGAAAAGGCCGATGGCCGATCCTTTGAAGGAACCTTTGGACGGTCGACTCGCCGAGCTTTACTCCTTATTGGTCACCTCGCCGGTACCGCTACGCAAAGAATATCTAATTCAAGAAATTTGGAAAATTAAATATTCTCCCAGTTATGATGGACGATTTTATGATCTGATGAAACGTCTAAAAAAAATGATTGGCGCCGATATACGAGCTGTGAAGCGTGGATATTTTTTAGCTCGTGGAGCTTAAATGCGAATCAGGCGCGCGCCTTGGCTTGTTCTGCATCCACCAGTTTAAGCGATGTTACTGATCGTAATTTACGTATTTCCCACTCTCGCCCCCTCCGGTATCTTCATTGAGAAAGGTGGTGACTATGAATTGCCCGAACTGTCCAGACACAGCCCTCTCAATGTCCGAGAGACAAGGTATTGAAATCGATTTTTGCCCGAAGTGCCGAGGCGTTTGGCTCGACCGTGGGGAACTCGATAAAATTATTGAAAAAACAATTGCAACGGCAGAAGTTGCACCTGCAACTCCACCGTCGCAAACGGAAGTGCTGCGATCTGCGCCGCACAATGAACCGCAGTACCGCGATCAGCACCATCGAGATCCTCACTATCGCGATGGCTACAAGTACAAACGGAAAAAATCTTTTCTGGAAGAGCTTTTCGACTGAGATTCTGGCGTGGCCCTTGTGAAATTTCACAAAATGCTCAAGTGTCATCGTATAGGCTTTCTTCGTATCCTCCGAAAGTCCTCTAAGCTCGCACTCTTTTAAAATATCTTGGACATATTTCTTCATCCTTGGAAACTTGTTTCCTTAAGTTTAAAAGAGACTCTTGCCCATTGAGCAGTCGAGTTTGATAAATCGGAATTAGGTGTAGAAAATTGCTCGCGCAATTCTTACCGAAGTCGAGTCTTGGAACTCCATGCCGGAGGCGTTTCGTTCAAGTGCCAGCCCCGAGGGTCCACATGAGACCGAGAACTTTCAAACTCGTAATTATTTTCTCGGTTGGCGAATCTTTTAAACAGACTCGAATCAGGAAATTTGATGGCTTCTTTCATAGAAGTCGAGTCACTCAGTACCTGTACCAGGCTGAGAGTTTAAACCAGATCTTGATTGTGGAACTACTTTTCCATTGCCGTCATCCACGGCTTAATTTCAACTATAAGAAGTCCACTCTTAACTGCCGGATCTGATTCCGCGAACGCCTTCATATCCTCTAAGGAAACGTCTGGAGTAGGGACCATCATACCGCCAGAATTGTCGAGAAACGGTCCTCCAAGCGCAAGCTTTCCGTCTTCATAAAATTTAAGGTAATGCTGCACGTGATCCTGGACACCAGGTTGCTGTCGAAAGTCTATACCCTGCTGCCAGCTTGGACCAGGTTTATGGAAAACTACGAATCTAATCGGTGGCTGATTTTGAGAATGTGACATAGAGACCCCTAAAGTAATCATCGAAAACAAACTTACAATCCAAATAGCAAATTTCATTTTAGGCCTTTCGAAAGGATCAAGTCTCATATCATATGTCCATCACGAATCATATAGATCCTATAAAAATGTAGTAGTTTGAGTTCGGTAGACGCCTGACCTAAAAAGCGGAAGATTGCCACCGTTCGGGACCTCGCCCCTCTCGGAAACAAGTGCCATTCTCAATTTTGTGGACTGGAATCAGGGTTCTAAATTGGCCATGGTAACAGACTCGACTCTTGTTACTCGTAAGTGCTTTCTTGACCTACCAGGGACTTGTATTGATAAAGCACGAGGTTGTCGTCGGCGACAACTTTTTGAGTGTACCCGACAACGTTTACATCGTAGTGGATACCGCCACCATCTGGAATGTATCCCACCCGAGCATAAAGTCGTTGTGCACTTCCGTAGTCTGAAAATAAGCCAACACCTAAACCTATCTTAGTGTAGTTCCGATCTTGGGCTGCCTTTTCACATGCGTTCATCAATCGCTTGCCAATTCCTTCTACGAAAATTTGGTAACACATTGAGGTCTTTTATTTCCGGGATTCTATTGTTTGCAAAAAAACAGCACTTAGATTTCCAAACAATTGTGCAATATCCAGCGAAGGCGCTTTCAGTGCGCGCAATGAGGACACTCCGCGCATCCGTCTCCTGCTCTGCAAGGTGCGCTTCGTACTGTGAGCGAGGTTTGTTCCAGCCAAGGATCCTGAACGCTTCGGCGATGTCGTCGAGGACTCCAAACGACAATTTCAGTTCAATCAGGCCTATCGAGAATCTCGTCTACTACTGGTAAATAAAAATCATAAAAGTAACAACGGCTCAACTACCAAATAGAGTCGCTTTCACTCGACTCTCGATGAAACCTAAATCTACCGTCCTAACTTGGCTCCTGGGAATGGAATCGTGCGGAAGGCTCCAGCAGACTCCGCCAGCCCTTCGAAACTAGAAGCGGTCTCAAAAACGCCTCACCAAAATCAAGATACAAGCCAGCTCCAGCA
>CALCCV010000678.1 GCA_937900305.1 uncultured Pseudobdellovibrionaceae bacterium
CCGTGACTGGAGTTCAGACGTGTGCTCTTCCGATCTTGCTTACGACTCCCCTTCCAGCGCCGTCATCCCAAAAGATTTTCTCGATGATTTAAGCCGGAATAAGAAGGCGCTTTTGTTCTTCAACTCTCTCAACAAGGCAAATCAATATGCCATTGCCTATCGCCTTCAGACTGCAAAAAAACCTGAAACACGTGTGAGACGAATGAATCTGATTCTGAAGATGATGAGGAAGGGCGAAAAATTCCAATGAGAGATGCCCGAAAATTTAGATCTCAGATATCTGAGATCATCTTTTATGACTGGAGACGTTATGAGTCGTTTGCGCATTGAGTGTTTTTCAATCTCCCTTGATGGATACGGAGCGGGATTGAATCAAGATCTTGAAAATCCGCTAGGCCGAAATGGCAAGGCCGTGCATGAATGGTTTTTTCCGACACTCACGTTCAACAAAATGATTGGTCAACCTGGCGGCACAACCGGAATCGATAATCAATTTGCAGCGCGGGGATTTGAAGGAGTCGGTGCCAATATCATGGGCCGCAATATGTTTGGCCCCGTTCGCGGTCCTTGGCAGGACGATGAGTGGACGGGATGGTGGGGAGCCAATCCCCCCTATCATTCACCGGTTTTTGTTCTCACCCATCACAAGCGTGAACCCATTGAGATGGAAGGTGGAACCACATTTTATTTTGTCACCGACGGAATCGAATCTGCTCTTAAGCAGGCGAAAAAGGCCGCCGGCGGAAAAGACATTCGTCTCAACGGCGGTGTCTCGGTGATCCGTCAGTATTTGTCTAAGGGATACGTGGATTACATGCATCTCGCTGTTTCTCCCAAGCTGCTAGGTGCTGGCGAAAACCTTTTTGCGGGACTTGATCTCGTGCAATTGGGTTACGTTGTGAAAGAAAGCACGCACGGAGAAAATGCCACTCACATCATCTTTGAAAAATTATAGCCGATTGAGCCTGGAACATAAAACGAAGAGTCCATTGAAAACCCTCCGGGTTTTATTTTTTGAAGCCTATTTATAAAATATCAGTTCTAGCTTGGTAAAAACTCTCAAGCGAACTGAGTTTTCCGCGAATAATCCGTGTACCCGACGTCACTCCCACCATAAAATGTCGCACGATCGGCCTCATTGTAAGGTCCGTCTTCGGCGATGCGCTCGGGCAGATCGGGGTTTGCGATGAAGAGCCTTCCGAAAGAAACGGCGTCGGCGTAGCCTTGAGAAATCCAGCGGGCGGCTTCTTCGGGAGTGAATTCTCCGTTCGCGATAAATGGACCCTCGAAGGCTTTTCGCATTTTCGCGACGATGTCATTGGCTTGATCGAGGTCTTCGATGTTTCCGCCGTGGCCGTTGGGTCTGACGACGTGAAGATACGCAAGGCCTCGACCCGCGAGGGCTTTGGCGGCAGCGGTGTAAATCACATTGGGGTTGCTGTCGAAGCTTCCACCGGGACCCCCGATGGGGGTAAGACGCACGCCGATTCGCGATGAGTCCACGACGGCGGCTAATGCTTCGATAACTTCGACGAGAAGTCTCAAGCGATTTTCGACGGAACCGCCGTATTCGTCGGTTCGTTTGTTGACGGAATCTCGTAAGAACTGATCGATCAAGTAACCATTGGCAGCGTGCAATTCAATTCCATCAAATCCAGCGCGCAAGGCATTCTTAGCCCCATGTTGATAATCGGCAATGATTGTTTTGATTTCGTCTTTGGTCAAGGCCCGTGCTTTGGGATGAGGAACGACCGGTCCTTCTTTGAGGTAGCTACCGACAAACGCCTTGCCTTGCGGTGTCCACTCGCTGGAGGAAACGGGATTTTTGCCATCGGGTTGAAACACGTTGTGAGAAACCCCACCCACGTGCCACAGCTGATTGAAAATATGTCCACCGGCTTTGTGAACAGCATCGGTGACAGGCTTCCAACTTTCCACTTGGGCGTCGGTGAAAATTCCAGGGGTCCAAGCGTACCCCTGCCCTTGCGCACTGATTTGAGTCGCTTCAGAAATAATCAAACCGGCCGATGCCCGTTGAGCATAATAAATCGCGTGAAGCGGTGTTTGCATGTGCGCAGGTGCGGTCGAACGAGAGCGCGTGAGAGGAGCCATGAAAATTCGATTGGGCAGAGTCATTTCACCAAGAGCCAGAGGTTTAAACAAAGATGCATTTTTCAGGTCATGAGTTTGAGTTTTCAGAAGATTCTCCATTTTGGTTCTGCTTTTAATTTGAATTTGATTTTCAGTTTAGGCAATTTGCTGAGGATCGAGAACAAAGGCCGTGCGCTCGGCGAGTTCATTGATTCGCGAAACATAGTGTTTAAAGTGTGGTGTTTCTCGGTGAGCTGCGATGGCGGCGTGGTCGAGGTAAAGCTCATCAAGAACGAAACGCGAAGGATCCGCCTGATCCTGCCAAATGTCCCAGCGCAGGGTGCCAGGTTCATTGCGTGAAGGTGTGACCATTCCTTCCAGCAGGGTGCGAAGCGCACTTTCCTTTTCTGGCCGTGCCTTTAGAATTGCAATAATTTTTATTGGATGAGCCATCATCAACCTCGTAAAATGGCTCTGGCTAAAGTGTTCTCACCAGAGTTGTATAAAATTTCTTCGACCACTTTGATCTATCTCTGCACGTTTGTCACTGAGAAGCTCTTGAAGTGCAAACGCCTGAGGATTCTGCCGGCGCCGGCAAATTTAGGGAGGTTTCCGGTAGAAGTGATCTGGCACGTGCGTTACCGACACGATCTCGCGCACACCAGTGCAGTGGTACTCTTTTTTAAAGCTGTTTCGTGGCAACGGTTTGTAGTTATTAATAGTTCGGAAACGAAACTTCGACCCGAGCGCCCTTTCCAACGGAACTTTCCATTTTTGAGAATCCACCAGGTCTATTTCTTGGAACTTCAGGGATGGCTGGAAAATAAAGATTCACATCTTTTTTCAGCTCGTAATCGCGAACGATTTTGTATCCTAGATAAGAATTCTTGCCAGAGAGGATCTTCGGTATTCATGTTGAAACTATATGCGACCATTGAGTTTTGCATAACGCGATACTTGGAGCCTGGGTACTTCCGTTCCGTACTTGAGTCGAGTTGCTCTACAGTTAAGTCGGTCAACTCTTGAAAATATTTTTCTGATTCTAAAACGTAAGACTTTTGCCATTTTCCAATTAATATTTCCTGTTTCGGCAACCACGCGTGATTGATAAGGCTGTTCGCCATTGGGGTGTAACTGGTAGTCTCTAGAATTCTAACGACAGTAAACATTTCATCACTAACGATTTTCAGTTTTTCGATATGTTCAAGTTTGTATTTTCTCGCGTAGAGCATAAAGTAGTAGGGGTGTATTACCATGTCCGCTAAGTCTCTAAAGATCAATCGACCGGTTAACTTCATATTTTTATCTAGTTCAAATAGAAAATTTTGGCCATGAGGGGAATCTAGTCGCAAACCTGTTTTTAAAAATAATTCCGAGAAGGCCCGAGCTAATATTTTAGGTGCATGTAAGCTCCAAAATTCTTCTGGGTTTGAAAATCCATTTTTCTCAGCGATCATTTTACCGACAGCTTCGTCCGTTATGGCAAAACCAGGTACATAATAAAACTCAGAGGTGAGGTTTTTCATGTCCGCGGCATCTCTTATAATCAGCGCACGATCCAGTTCGCCAATCGTAAAACCAGCAGGTTCTTCTAAAAAGCCAAAGTGTTCAAAGCCTATCTCCTTTTGAAGCCCTATCAGGTATTCACTGATCGTTCGCGCATCGCGAGCTTCCCAGGCCAGGCGAGGTTTGCTCGGGTTACTAAAACTGCCAACCGGTGGAAGTCCGGTGGATGTTTTGACGTAGAAAACGATATGAGAATTCGGATCTTCAACTTCAAATGTTGTGCTCGCAGAAGGATACCCGGTGTAGTAATAATGTAAGGTCGGATCACCGCCTCGCTGAGTAACAAAGTCGATAATTTCTTTATTGTATTTGTCAATGAATTCGGCACGGGCCCGATTTTTCATACCTGCGGACATAAGGTCATCTGCTGTGGGGGCGAGAACCCACCGAATCATTTCAGTTCCATTTGCATCTCTAAAAACAATGGATTCTAATATCCTTGAATCAATCGAACTTGATATATCTTTTTGAACCCAGCTTAAGGGAAATTCGACATGAGGAAGTCGAATGATATTTGGATAAGCATGTTGTTTTTTAGGATCAACTAATGGGTTCGCTTTCGTTTCGAGTTCGTGGAGTAGAATCACAGCAGAATTTGCGCCATAGGAATTCGTACTCAAAAATGTGAGTAAGAACACCGGTAAAAAACTGGTCAGGCACCTTATAAGATTTTTTGCCAACAAGTTTTTGTCGGCAAAGGTGCACCATGTTAACAAAGTCATTTTTAATGGTCTCCACTTTGAATTGCCGAGATTCGATTGATATTCAATCTCGGCGTGCATGACTGAGACAGAAGCGCAATGTGCAAAATTGTTTAGGTCCATCCGCTCATTTCAACTATGGAAAAATGACCTCCGCCTAGCTAAGATTGCAAAACCGCCACGTCCTATTCGTTCTGACTTCGAGTACAAACAGATGCAACCCCCGAGCCAAGACTTGTCAGCATCGTAGATTCTTAGAGCTCTTTATAACGCCTCAATAACTCCATACTTTTTATCTAAATGCTAATTTTTGCTCTGTCTTCCGAAATCCCCAGAGGCTCCAAATTGTCATCCATCCATCTAGATTTGAAGCTTTTTTTGTTTACAAATATAGGATATAGGAGAGCGTTAATGCCGTTCACTTTCGTTCACGGCAAGGGGATACTTTATCTATTCTGAAAACCAACACCGGAACTGAAGTCAAATATTACCGCGGCAACCTTTTTGTCACTGATAAAGGAAATGGAAATTATTTTTCTTCTGAAAATAAGCTTATCTTCGAAGAAAAATCGATAGAACAAGTTCAGATCCTTCTCAAAGAAGATAGCGAGATTTTGAATACTCTGTCCAACGGAGTTACTTTCGAAAAGCTGCATTTGGAATGTAGATAAAATCCATTGATTGATGCCCTCCGAGTACCGACTTTGAGTACATGCATCTGGGTGTTGTTTAAACGCAGTCTAAAAACGTGGAAACTCTTTTTCCGACGACATTACGACTCCATTCGGTAATGCAATTCTTCCTTTGGATATCCGGCGGCAAAAGTGCCGAGCTTTCGACTATAGCGGGCTGTTTCGCTGATGGAAAGTCACATAATATTGATCCCAATTTATTTCAATATGATAAAGAGCAAGACGCGTTAATGCGCGAATAACGGCGAAAATTACTACTGCGTCTCCCCAGAGGTTTGCACCTGTCAATGACAGTAGCGATTGGGCCGTGAAAAATGACTGCCCCGACGTCTGTCGTCTTCTTGCGGGTGGGTTTCCCGCTGCCCTATTTCACGGCTCTCCTGATAAAGCACTTTCGGACCACCTACCATGTTTTTAAAGCCTTACAAATCTCCGCCGAAGTCTTCGCTTGAGTTGGCGCAGCCCATGACAAGCTTTGAATGGGCGAATAATATGCAGGTTTTGTCTCGATGTCGAATAAGGGTGTGAGTTCAGGATTGAGCTTGAGAATAAAAAATGTTAGCTCTCGGGACCATTCTCCCGGAGTCATGAAACTATTGCCAGGACCTGGATAAAAATTCATGAAAAAATCCTGCCACGCCAGAGGTGAATCCGAAAACATCTTATCCAGGGACGCATACATGTTGTCGGCCTTGCTCAAAAAACGGCTGGTTGCAATTTTATCGCAGCTCCACGCGAGGTAAACCACCTTGCGTGAGGCATATGGATCTGTCGCGGTTTTTAGCTGGTGGGCGATCTGCTGAAATTGCAACTGTGCCAGATCGCTTGAGAAGGAAGTCAATGGAGAGTTGTCGTTTCGGAGGTTAAATGTCGGTTCTGAGTTCGGCGATCCATAAGGAACAACTGGCTGAACTGCAATTTGTTTTTTCAAAGACAACAGTGAACCGTAACGAGCATGGTTTGGAGCTAGTGTTTCAACAAATGTCTTAAGTGCCTTTGCTGCAGGCTCATTATCAACGATAATCTTTTCACCGGAGCTGGGATCGATTTCTGTGGCCAAATTGGTTGCGAGCGGACGATCATCGAGTTGACCAAAAACATTTGGCCAAAAGGCATAGTGGTTCCAATTTGGCCGCGGCGTTTCGCGATGACAGCCCAAACACAATTGCGGATTTTCGCCGACGATATTCTTCCGCTCTTCGAGGTCTTGAAGGGCATTGTTTTTTTCTTTGCGAGTTAGATTCTTGTCACCATCAATGAATTGGCGGCGAGTTTCTGCATCGCCCGTCATAAAAATTTCTTCAAAGACAAACTTCGGAATGCCATTTCGCCTTACAAAGCGCATGGTCTCGATCGATTCGAATCCTTTTTGCGAAGGATGCCCATTGAAACTCATAACGAAATCTGCGAGTGGCGAAATCAACAAGACTCTTGGATTCTTTAAACTTGCTTCTTGCAGACTGGGGCTATCAAAAATCAGAATGTGCCGTCCCCGCAATTCTTTGGGTAGCAGGGGCAAAAGATCTTCGGTTTTTTTACTCGCCACAGAGTCTCTTATCGCCTGAACTCGTCGAAACCAGACTTCGCCGTCAGCTTCTTCTCTAGCCACACTACTCGAAAGGCCCACGAAGAGATTGCCAAAAAAAAATAGGGACCTTAACGTTCGACTTATCATAGGTCATACTCCCGAAGCTTTTCAGAAAGTTCGCGTTTAAGGAATGCTGCAAAGTGTATTCCTGTAAGCTAGATCTAGTTTCGACCTGGCAACAAACCCATTCCGCTTCCCCAATTTTGGTAACTGATTGTCAGTAAAATGACGGCGTCGAAGACTGTGGTCTCACATTGAGACAAACAGATAGTCTTTAGCTCTCCATCTGCATATTTAGATCTCCGAATAGATTCGATGAGAAAGATGCAAACGGAAGTTAAAGTTTGGACGACCAAAAGAAATCATGCGAAAGTTAAAATCCGGTGGCCATTCACTAAAGACAAAGCGCGATTAAAATTTCAATCGCGCGACCAAGAATTATGAATAAATTAATGTTACAGAGGACGTAGAACGGCGTTGCGCCGTAAGTTGGTGTGTCAGGACGAGACTCTCGGTATTCGCTCGTCTCTTGGCGAGATCAACTGAACAACAGATCCGCGCCGTATTGGCAAGGATCCTAACCCAAGTTCATAACGTTTAGTTCTTCATTTCCGACCGAGGTGAGTCGCTTTTGCCCTTTCAATAGGGCTGCCAATCCAGCGATGTCATTGTTGGCGAAAAGACGTCCAATGAGCGCGGAGTACGCGGGATCTAAGCTTTTATAATCATGACGGAAGATCCATTGCTTCAAAAAACATTCGAGGTCCAAATCTCCCATTGATTTATTGGTCCAAATTTCTGAGAAAGGAAAGCCACGAAGCTCAACTTCATTCAGATTGATCCATCTAAAATCCAAAGGTTTATTTAGATCGCGAGTCCATAGCCGCTTTGAGTTCGGCATTTTTTGAAATCGGTGGAGTTTTTCTTCCTTCACTTTCTCCCACAAAAGCTGGCCCAAGTCTTTCACAAGACGTTTTTTCCAAGGCTTGTCAATCGCGATGGGACGGCTCGCATCCTTTGTGTTTAAGGGGATGCTATCGCGAGACAGGTAGTTTAACCAGCATCGAGTGTAGAGTCTCTGAGTTTCTCCATACTCCACTTCGTGCGCCAGCCAACGCTCTAGCTGGGGGCTGCAAGCAAGGTCTTTCTCGTCAAATCCGACAAACTCTCCGCTGCAGTAAAACTGAGCTAGAAATCCGAAGAAATCAGTATTTTGAACCGTAAAATCAGGATTAAAGATTCGGTACTCTGAAAGAAGATTCTCCCGATAACTAACTGTGATCGATTCCGTGCGGCTTCCAATGGAACAAAAGCTGTTTACACTTCTTGTGCACATCAACCAATAATCCAGTCCTGTGACGGCCGCAGCTTCGCTCAAAATGTGGCAAAAGGCGTAGTCTTCAATATTCTTGGCAGTGATCCGGCCCCAGCCCAACTCGAGATCCGGCTGCAACTGGTTAATGGCCAAATAGGCCCAGTGATGCAAATAATCATGAACGGCAAAGAGAACCTCAAAGGCGAGTCGATCCCCTTCGTTGAGGGCTCGCGCAGAGGCCTCTGGCTTCTTTAGCCACTTTTGCAAACGCGAGTTTGCGGGATAAAAAATTTTTCCCACCCATGGATTAAATCCTGGCGTGAACCGTGGTATGCAATTGGAATACTTCCACTCTGCATCCATCGCCCGAGGCTGAAATTCAATCTGTGGGTCCTCCATCATTTGCTTTACAAGCGGGATGTTGAGCAGAGATTCGGGATGAAGCTTTTTCACCTAGGCATTCCCTTTCGTCCACCACACATTTTCAACACACCTCATAAGCAGTCTGACGATATGAATCTCTGTTAGCTGATCCATTTCTGATTTAGGAAGATTCAAAAGACTTTCCAAAAAAACTTGATCAATCCAACGACCGGCGTTTGGAATCAGGCGCAATCGCTTTTCCTTTATCTGCCTGTCGATGCACGGAGTGAGAAAAAAATTATATATGAATGCCAAGAGAGTGGCGGGCGAATGCCTCCGCGCCATTTTTGCATATAAGTCAAAATACCAATAAATGTGCGACGAAACTAGCATGAGTTCTTGAGCAAAAGGAGGCAGACGAGAAGTTACGGTCGAGTTGTCTTCAAAATGCAAGGCAACCAATTGAGCCGGGTGTTTATTTAAAAGCTTCGCAAGTCTCTCCAGCGCAAAGGCCGCCAATGGGGAATAGCTTTTGTCCATCAATGGCAAAGTGCTTGCGGTGGGCACTTTACCACCATTTTCAACTTCATTGAGCAAATACCCAACGATGATTTCATGAAAAAAAATGTGCTGGGACTTCTGAGGTCGATGAAAAAAGAAATGAAGCGTGTCTGAAGCCAGAACCGGATTTCGACGAAAGGTTTTTGCAATGTCACCAAACACCAGCTCTGGTAAAATATCCTGATTGCAGGTTTTGTCGGCAAACACATCCAGCTTGAGTAAATCCGAAAACGTATCTCCAGGTTGGATGCGAATCGCGAAAGCTGCGATGGCGAGTCGATGAGCGCGCTGAGAAACAGGATGCCGACCCAAAACGTTCTCCACGGTCTCCTGCGCAATGGAAAAGATCTCATTGTAAACTTTAATGGCTTGAATCGGCAACGCTCGATCAAAAAACTCTTCGTAACGAGCATGGAAATCTAGGCGAACTTTACAGTAAATTTTTTCAAGCCGCGGATATAGACCTGACTCACACGGCATTTTACGAATCCGCAATTCCTGATACAGATTCCAAAAATTTTCCTCGGGACTGTTTATGAGAAGCTGTCTCTCTGCGCGCACAAGGTTTCCTTTCAAATATTCATTTCGCGTGATCGCAACGCTTTTGGGCTTGGCCTTGAGAATATTGGTGGAAGGTGCCTGACACAATGAAAAAAAATTGCTCTCCTAACTGAAACTCGAAGAATCAAATTCGATGTTGCAATCTGGTCTCTGGGGCACCACTAAACGCACCATCACCAAGACCTTCGACCAGCTTCGCTTGCGCCATTCATGGAGTTGAGAGACGCTGAGAAAGGACTACAGCGACTATTTGAGAAGGATGGAATGTCGAAAAAAATCAGCTCTCGTGAACGCCAATCCGTTGAAGAGTTTCATCGATCCATGAAACAGATCGAAGAGACCTTGAAGGCGGACCCAACCGGCCAGTTCATCAAGCCAGAAAACCTGCCGATTGATGAAACCGGACTTTGCAACCTCATCAACAGCATGGACTGTGTAAGTCCACGCTCATTCACGCCATCACTCGAAGAGTGGAATCCTTTTAGTCAAAGACCGATTTGTTCAGTCTATTCTGACTATCCTGCTGATGATTTTTGCCGAAGCCTTCACCTCACTACAGACGCGATCAGTCGTTTCTTAGAGTTCTCACACGAATGCATGCACGTCCTTCTTTGGGAACCTTTCTTCACAGGTCACTTGCGACCTCGACCTGAAAAGTTTGCGAACACATCGCTGGCCTTCGAGGGGTGCTGCTTTTGGCACACCGACTTAGTTGTGAACAACAAATTAAATGTTGTCGCTCCAGACGGGGAATTCGCGTTTCGGCGTCATTCGTTGTCTCAATCCACAGTTCATCCCAACCACGTTTTAAAGCAGCTCCACTGGGAAGATCCCATCGCGATATTGAAAATCTATGTGGCCGCGTTTACAGGCCATGAAACACCCTTCAGTAGCAACTCAAGTGAGCCCCTGTCCTACGCATTGGCCACAAGATTTTACTCCTTCTTTAAAGATACGCTTCGGCCATCGAGGAAATTGTTTTCAGCGCTGCACTCCTTAGGTTTATTTACTGAATACCTTTCTCGATTTTGCAAAGTTGAGAACATGCCTTCCTTGCTCCCCTCTGAGCTTCTCAAAATGGATGTGGAGGGTGATCCCGCTGGTTACTGCGTGCGGGTTTGCACCGAGGGATTGAAGTTCCTTCATCATTTAAAGCCGAACGAAGTCTCGGCTGTTCGCCTTCGACGGGCCATTCAGACTCGCGCCTACTTTGCAATGACGGTCCGTTTTCTTTTAAAAAAAAACCACTATAGAGAATCAGGTCCTTTTCCGGCTGAGCAAGTCCTTAGATCACTTGAAGATTACTTGAACCGTTTAGAAGCGACACTTGAAGTGCTTTGCAGCTCTCCCGAACCAACTCAGTGCAGGCGTTTGCTCAAACCAATCGATAGGTTTTACAGCCAAAATGTTCGAAAACCTCTGCAGCAGGCTCACGTTCGCTCCACTCGAAAGGAAATGATCTACCCTCCTCTCCGCCATCACGACAGAATTTCTTTGCTGGAGGATCGATCCGGAATGTCGCTGAAAAACTTGCGTGGGTTTGCCCATGAAGTGTTTAAAACCTTCGCATTGCCGGCTTTAGCGAAAATGCCAGCAACACCAGATGGCGAATCTTTAATTCGGGAATTGCGTCTGATGACACGCGACCTTAGAAAATTGGATGTTAAATCTTCTGCCTCGCAGTCGCAGCAGTTGAAACAAAAGTTGTCACAAAGAATAGATAAAATTTTGGTTCACGACCTCACTTTCAAAAAATGGTCTATGAGTCTCGACTCAGTTGATCCCGAAAGGAATGGGTTTCGCGAACTGTTGATCCATTACACCTGATTTTTGCGATAGGAGCAAAATGCGATCGATGTACAATTCCAAAACTCTTTCGGCGATTCACAAGACCCTTCGTGAAGTGCCTGTCTTGTTTGATGCGAGCAAAAAGCCGCGCATGGCCGATCCATTTGGGGACGGGATCTGTGACTTGCCAGGATTCGTAAATCTCATGAACACATTTCCATCGAGTGCATGGCACCCCTCGGTGAAGGAAATCCTCCCTCTTGCCCAAAATCCCCTCTGCGAAATCAAATCAGCCACAAAACAAAGACGCCACCTGCCCCATACCAGCTATTGTGGATCCCTGTACGTCCGCTTTCTAAGTGACGCCTATTTGATTTTTCTATTTGAGCCTTTCTTCTCCGGCCATCGAAAGCTGACTTCTCCAGACTTTCGCAAAATCTGGCGACAGGCCTGTGGCAGTGGAGCTTGGTTTGCTGATGTCTTCCTCACTGAAAAGGTCAGACAATTGGCTCCCCAAGGGGAAATCATGTTTAGAAGTGTGCCAAACAGCCACCCTTGGATTCATCCTTACCGGGTCTTGAAAGCGCAATTTTCAGAGAAGGTGAATTTGCAGATCGACTATGTGAAGGCCTTTGGCAATGAAATTCCAGGAAAACACTGGCCCCCGGAATTTTACAAGGCCTTTCGAAACTTTTACTCCCTCCCTTTGAGAGCAACAGAAACGAAACCAAGCGCGACCGACG
This sequence comes from uncultured Pseudobdellovibrionaceae bacterium, assembly GCA_937900305.1. Lineage (GTDB taxonomy): Bacteria > Bdellovibrionota > Bdellovibrionia > Bdellovibrionales > Bdellovibrionaceae > CALCCV01. Next base: position 11,970 of record CALCCV010000678.1, read on the forward strand.
TTTTAGAGGAGTTTTTCCAAAGATTCTGCGAAAAGAAGGGCATGCCTTCTTTAATTTCGAAACGCCTGACAGAGCATTTTGATGTGGAGCATTTCCACAAG
>CALCCV010000679.1 GCA_937900305.1 uncultured Pseudobdellovibrionaceae bacterium
GTACTTAACGAACAATTCATTTACGTCGGTGGCCATCGGGCTGTTTAAGTACATGGGAATCCTGGGAAGGCGACCTAGCTTGCGTAGTTTCCAGAGATAAAACAGGATCTCTTGTGCCCGTCCCACCGCAAATGCAGGCACCAGAATCACTCCCTTACGTTTTACAGCGTCGCTAATGATATTTTCAAGATCAACTAAGGGGTCAGTGAGGATATGTCTTCGATTACCGTAAGTTGATTCTGTGACCAGATAGTCCGCCTCGGGCAGGACATCGGGAGGAAACAAAATGGGATCCTGCGGTCTGCCCACATCTCCGGTGAAACAAATCGACTTGCCATCCACCTCCAGTAGCGTTGAGGAGGCCCCCAATATATGGCCGGCGTAGCGAAATTTGAAGTTGATTTCAGGAGAAATATTTTTCTTTTCTTCAAATGGAACGGACTCAAAACTCGCGAGAGAGGCCCTGGCTTCCTTGAGAGTAAAAAGCGGCAATGCGGGATCATGCTTTGATCTCTTATGCTGATTCAAATATTCGGCCTCTTCTTCGGCCAAGTAGCCGGCGTCGGGCAAAAGAATTTCACACAAATCTCGGGTTGCTGGGGTGGCGTAAATTTTCCCTTTAAAGCCATCCTTGATCAATCTGGGAATGTATCCAGAGTGATCGATATGAGCATGGGTTAATATCACCGCCGTTATCTTAGAAGGTGAAATAGGAAATTCGTCCCAGTTTCTAAGTCGGAGTGATTTCAAACCTTGAAACATTCCGCAATCGACAAGAATTGATCCGCTTTTGGAAGTCACTAAATACTTAGATCCGGTGACGGTCCCCGCTCCTCCGAGAACTTGTATCGAAGTCATATCCTAAATCTCCTATGGCAACGGGTTTTGAATACTCCCAGAAAATAGATTCCGGCCACCACGGATTTGATACTATTTCTCTTCATACACAATCCGTTTTTAGGTTTTTGTTTTATGGTCATCATTTTTCAAATCAGAAATTTCTTTTTCAACTTCCAACATTTCTTTCTCTAGAGACGAAAGAGCCGGGGAAACAAGAGCGGAAACCAAGAATGCCATGTAAGTCCATAGAAAAAAAGTTCCAACTAACATTAAGGCGATAACAGTGACCTTCCCCATAAATGTTTGAGGAAGAAAGGAAACATACCCAATCGTTGTGATTATACTGGTACTCCAGAGCAGACAATCAATGAACTGAATTGGCATTTCGCCACTCGAAGACTCCAAAACATAAAGAAGAACGCTGCCCAATATGATCATGGCATTCCCCGTAACTGTCAAAAACCAGAACATGGGGTGTTTCAACAATGCCGTCAGACGCTTGGCGTATTTGACATTGTCTCTATGTTTTTTCCGTCTAAAGTGGATTTTCATGGAGAACCATTTTCAAGTTTGAGGCGAAAGATCTCACTTTGCTTTTGATATTTAGCAGAAATTTCTAGCTCGGCGCCCTCGGTGAGGGGCGACGGATCAGAGATGACGAATGAATTATTGGCTCGGCTAGTTGCCAAAACTTTTCCTGGGTAAGGGCTGAGCCTCCGCACCGTCAGACTCATTTTTGAAAGATCTAACTTCGCCTCTTCTCGACCCACTACGAAAATCCGGAGGGGATTTTGGCGGGAGATATGAAGAGTGAAGAGCTGACCTTCGCGGCGCCACTCGTTGGAACTCCCTAAAGGTTCAGTACTTTGAATCTGAGCGAAAGACAAAGAGGGCCATGTTAACAAAAAATAGACCGAGAAAAAAATAAAAAACCGCAAGATCCTCGCTGAAATCATTTTTATATTCTGACTCATGGCTCCCCCTTTTTCTGGTTTGGTTTAGCTCTAGTTCTTGAGACGCGTTTCCAGTAGCTCAGAGAATGCCTTGTAAGCATCGACCTCTGTGAAAATCCCCACGACCTTGTCGTTGTCCACGACAATCGCACAGCCATATTTTTTCTCTGCCATGTGAGCGACGACCTCGTTAATAGGAGTGCTTGGGGAAGTGAAGTAAGGTTCCGGCGTGTAAGCTGCTTCCACTGTAGTTGTTTTTGCATCTACATCTTTAAACGTCAGAATCAGATTGATGTCCCGATCGGACAACAATCCAACCAACTTACCTCCCCGCAAAACTGGAAGGTGGCGAAGCTTGAACTCCTTCATGAAGTCCTGTGCTTGGGCCAGAGATTGGTCATAGCCGATGGATTTGGGAACGTAGGTCATGAACTTCTGAATCGTCGGGATGGATTTCACTGTGATCTCCTTGAGGTTATTAAGTCCACTGAGCCTTATCGCAAAGTCTCTGCCAAACGCCGGGGCCATTTAAATTGACTTTGAACGATGATTTTGTGACATCTTGTCATTCTCGGCCATCGGAAATTGACAAAATGTCTCTTGATGAGTGTGATTGGCCAACAAGTTGAATTTGCGAAACTAAATATCGCACATGAAATCAATAGTTTGAGAAAACTGAGGACTGGTCGTTCACTCCTATTTGCAATGGCACAGGAGTTGTAATTATCTCCGCAGACAGCACTTTCCAAAAACACGAGGTGATCAACCAATGGCAACAAATCTAAGAGTCGCAGTAGTTGATGATGATCCAGAAATGGGCAGAGTGGTTCGCGACCTACTTACAGACGAGGGTTATCAGGTCTCCCAGTACCATTCCGCGTCTGATGCTCTCATCAAATTCAAAATAGAACCTCCGCACATACTGGTGACAGATCATAAAATGAAAGACATTGATGGGTTGATGTTTCTGCGAAAGGTTCAATCAGACTATCCCTCAATTGTTTCCATCATGATGACTGCATTTGGATCGATTGAGACTGCGATCGAGGCAATGAAGTCCGGAGCCTATCATTACATTGTGAAACCGTTTAAAAACGAAGAATTGAGTTTGCTGGTCCATCGCGCGAGCGAAAAAATAGTTTTAACTCAAGAGAACGCGACGCTAAAGAAAGAGCTCAACAAAAACTTCAGCCTTGATTCCATCGTCGGTAAGAGCCCAGCAATAACCTCTGTCTTCGAATTGATCAAGGTCGTAGCCACCGCCACTGCCAATGTGCTTATTGCAGGAGAAAGTGGATCTGGAAAAGAGCTTGTGGCCAGAGCCTTGCACAACGCAAGCTCTCGAAAAAATAAAACTTTCGTGCCAATCAATTGCACAGCACTGCCAGAAAACCTTCTCGAAAGTGAACTGTTCGGACATGTCAAAGGATCTTTCACAGGAGCCATTTCAGACAAGAAAGGACTCTTTGAGGAAGCTAACGGCGGCACTTTATTCCTAGACGAAATTGGGGATATGAGTCTTCAACTGCAAGCAAAGTTATTGAGGGTCCTACAGGATCGGCAAATTCGACCCGTTGGCGGCAACACACAAAAAAATATCGATGTTCGAATTATTGCAGCCACTCACCGGGACTTAAAGATAATGGTTAAGGACGGAAAATTTCGTGAAGATCTTTTCTATCGCCTGAATGTCGTGCCCATTCGCGTTCCACCGCTACGTGAACGTCGTGAAGACATTCCCCTTCTGGCAGAGAGCTTCATTAAAAAGTTCGCAATTCGCAACGGCTCTAAAGTCACTAGAGTCGCGCCCGAAGCTATGAGCCTATTGATGGCTCACCCTTGGCCCGGCAATGTCAGAGAATTGGAAAATGTAATCGAGAGAGCGATCGTGCTAAGTCCTGACGATACAATCGAAAAGAAAGTTGTTTTGGGCAGCGCTCTTGAAGAGGCTCAGCAAAACATAGAGCAGCTTCACGCTGATAGACCCACCCTCGAGAAGTTGGAAGAACGCTATATAAAAATGATTTTGGCAGAAACAGATAACAAGAAAGATGAAGCTGCGAAGGTTCTTGGAGTCAGTCGTCGCACACTTTATCGAAAAGAGCGCATCTACGGAATGGTTTCGGATGAAACTCCTGAACCACAAGAGGACATTCATGAAAAAGCTAACTAAAGGCCTTCCCAGCAAAGATCTATCGTTACTTATGTCCGCCATCGACGAGGCCGCAATCGTTGCTGTCACCGATAAAAGCGGAACGATCACTTATGTGAACAAAAAGTTTTGTGCCATTTCTAAATATGACGAAGAAGAACTGATCGGAAAAACTCACCGTGTTATCAATTCCCATCATCACCCTAAAGAATTTTTCATCGAGATGTGGAAAACCATTTCCAGTGGCCAAACATGGGAAGGAGAAATTCGCAATCGCGCTAAGGACGGAACTTACTATTGGGTGAACACCACAATTGTCCCTTTCATGGACGCAGATGGGCACCCCGAACATTACATCGCGGTTAGGTATGAAATCACCGAACGAAAGCTTGCCGAGGAGCAGCTAAGGATCTATGCAAAGAAATTGGAGATCAGCAATCAAGAACTGCAAGATTTTGCATCTGTAGCCGCTCATGATCTGCAAGAGCCCTTGCGCAAGATTCAATCCTTTGCGGACCGCGTAAAACTTAAAGCCAAGGATTCTATTCCTGAGGATGCTCTCGACTACCTTATTCGTGTTCAGGCGTCGGCAAAACGAATGCAGACTCTGATTAATGATCTTTTAACTTATTCACGCGTAACCACTCAAGCTAAGCCATTTTCGCCCGTATCTCTGGAACAAATTGCCAAACAGGCTTGCTCCGACTTAGAAGTTAGGATTGAGCAAGGCAACGGAAAAGTGATATTTAAAAACCTTCCAACGATTGAGGCGGACTCCACACAAATGCATCAGCTATTTTTAAATCTTTTGAGCAACGGTCTGAAGTTTCACAAAGCTGAAACGCCACCCGTCGTAGAAATACTTGCCGAAGTGGACGAATCAACCAATTCTGGAAAATCAGCCCCGTCGTGCAAACTCTTTTTTAAAGACAACGGAATCGGCTTTGAGGAGAAATACTTAGATCGCATTTTCACAATATTCCAACGCCTCCATGGACGGCATGAGTATGAAGGAACCGGAATCGGTCTTGCCGTCTGCAGAAAAATTGTGGATAGGCACGGAGGAACGATAACTGCCACCTCTCAAAAAGGAGAAGGCGCCACGTTTATAATTAGCTTACCCATTAAACACCACCAGGGAGCGTAATGATGAGATGCAAAACATCTATCCCAATTCTCGTTGCGGATGATGATATGGATGACTGTGAAATGATAAAGGAGGCTCTGCAAGCCAGCCGCCTATTGAATGAAGTGCAATTTGTTCATGATGGTGAAGAGCTACTGAGTTTCTTACATCGGCAACAGAAGTTATCCACACAAGCGAATAACTTATTGCCCGGTCTGATCCTACTGGACCTCAATATGCCAAAGATGGATGGTCGCGAGGTTCTCAAAGAAATTAGAAAAAGTCCGGAGCTTCAATCCATTCCCATTATCGTCCTCACCACCTCAAAGGCTGAAGAAGATATCATGAGATCCTACAATCTCGGGGCAAACTCCTTTATAACCAAGCCTATTGAGTTCGAAACTCTGGTCCAAGTCATGAGGGATTTAGGACGCTATTGGTTTGAAATTGTTGAATTGCCTGATTGCAAACTCAGTGAGGGATAAGAATGTCGAAATTTCGCGTCCTTCTCATTGATGATGACGAGGACGATTTAGTTCACATACGTGATTTGTTAGGGGACATCCGCTCGTCGAGCTACGAAGTTTCCTGGGAACCGACCTATGAAGCTGGTCTAACAGCGTTGCAAGAAATGTCCTTTGACGTTTGTCTTCTCGATTATCAATTGGGCGAAAAGACGGGATTAGATCTCCTCAGTGAGGCAAAGAATAGGGCATTTTATTTTCCAATTATTTTTCTCACAGGCTTAGGGGATTTTGAACTGGATTTGAAGGCCATGCAAAAGGGCGCTTCAGACTATTTGGTGAAGGATCAACTGACCAGCCCACTTTTAGAAAGATCCATTCGCTATTCAATTAAGCAGGCCCACGACTTTGAAGAGCTCAAACAAACCAAGGCTCAGATGTTACAAAAGGATCGCTTGGCTTCGCTAGGCCTCCTTGCTTCCAGTCTCGCGCACGAAATTGGAACGCCCATGGGCATTATTAGAAGCCGAGCCGAACGAGCCGGAAAAAAGGCCATTGGAAACGAAGATCTGCAGAAAGATATGGAGGTCGTGGTGACCCAAATCGATCGCATCACCAAGCTTGTCAATTCACTGCTTCACTTGGCGCGAGGAGGAAAATCTGACTTCACCACTTCAGTGAGCCTCGATCAAGTCATTCAAGATATTCTCAATTTGTTAGAGCACGAGTTCGGTCGAAAGGACATTGAGTTTAAAAAAGAGATCGCGCCCGAATGCAAAATAAAAGCGGAACCAGGACCTCTGGGCCAAGTTTTTATCAATCTCCTTATCAACGCAGTTCATGCCATTGAAGAAGCTCGCTCAAATGGCAGAACAAGAAATCATCAAGTGACTTTAAAAGTCATCGAATTCGAAGATCACGTGCAAGTCGCCATAGCCGATACAGGAGCTGGAATTTCTGAAGAGAACCAACGCCAACTTTTTAAGCCGTTCTTCACGACAAAAGAATTTGGGCAGGGCTCGGGGTTGGGACTAGCTACCTCGCTAAAAATTGTGAATTCGTGGGGTGGGAATATCTCAGTAACAAGCCAATTAGGAATTGGATCCACCTTCACTCTCAACCTGCCGAAATAGAGTCAGAAAGGGAGGTGATCGTGCGAATCAGATCGTTTCTGTTGATCGGCTTTGTGATGTATTCGGTAAAACCATTCAGCAGGGCCTTTTCTCGATTTTCACTGAAAGCGTGTGCTGTTAAGGCCACGATCGGCTTTTTGAAACCGGACGCTCTCAGCTTTTGTGTGGTTTCGAAGCCATCCAGCTCCGGCATTTGTAAATCCATCAAAACTAGATCGTAAGTTTTTTCCTGAATTTTTTTGATTCCTTGCTCTCCGTTCTCGGCGCAATCCAATTGGAAGTTTGTATTCTTTAAATAGTGGCAGACGATCAGTCGGTTCTCGGGTGAGTCTTCAATCAGAAGGACGCGCTTCATTTTTGGTGCGCCCTCGCTAGAAATCTCTTTCGTTTCCGTTTTCTGAGAATCCTCACTGCCAAAAGTTGCCGGCAGGGACAACCTAAAAGTTGTGCCGACTCCAATTTCGCTAGACAGTAAGATTAGATCGCCGTGGAGAGCATTTGCTAGCTTTCGGGAAAGGTCCAAGCCCAGACCAGTTCCTCCATAAATTCTGCTGTGATTCGGATTGGCTTGCTGGAAAGGTTTAAAAAGCCTCTGTTGCTCCTCTGGCAACAGTCCTATGCCAGAGTCAGAAATATCGAAAAAAAGCAAATCATCCCCGCTATTTTTCTCAATTTTGCAAAGGACTTTGACAGCTCCTTTTTCTGTAAACTTAACCGCGTTGCCGATGAGGTTCAGGATGATCTGTTTGAATCGATGTGAGTCACTTTTGAGTGTCGTTGGGATTTCGTTGCTGGTTTCAAACTGCACATTCAATTGCTTGGATCGAATTTTAGGAGCGAGGGTTTTTAATGTATCGATGATCACTTCCCGCCAATTGAAGCAGGCCGGCGTGAGTTCAATTTTGCCGGCTTCAATCTTGGAAAGGTCCAGAATGTCATTGATAAGGTTGAGCAAATGTTGGCTATTCACTTTTATGATTTTCAGAGCTTCATGCAGGTCTTTGCTGTGAATTGACGGTTCAAGAGCTAAGTCTACAAACCCCATTATTGCGCACAATGGAGTTCTGATTTCGTGGCTGATGTTCGCAAGGAAAAGGCTTTTCGCACGACTGGCCGCATCCGAGGCCTCCTTTGCAATTCTCAGCTCCTCTCCTTCTCTGATTTTCTCTTGGTCCTGAGCGCGCTTGAAACAATACCTAATTGATCGTTCTAGAATTTCGGACGTGATGCCATCTTTTGGGATAAAGTCGGAGGCTCCTCTGTTCATGGCCGCTATATCGACTTCGTGATCTCCTTTGCCTGTAAGGAAAATGACACTCTTCTTGATGATCTGATTTTGAATTTCATCGAGAAGATCCAACCCCGTTTTCGAATCCAAGCGGTAGTCGATTAGATAAACAGCAAATTGACTGTCTTTTAGCGCTTGAAGGCCCTCGGAGGAAGTTGGAAACCATTGAACATCATAACTTTCGCCGGGTACAGATTTTAAGCGTTCTGAAATGAGGAGAAAGTCATCTTTATCATCGTCGATCAATGCAATGCGAATGAGCTCCTTCTTCATCACCAACTTCCCCCTTTGGTTTTGTCACTCAGATTTGCAGAGCAGTTTTGCAGAAATTGTGCCATGGCTAATTCAAAACAAACTTAAATACAGAGCCTGTGGGAGTCTTATTGTCAGATGATGTGACAGATTGTCCATAACGCCGAAGGACCATTGGCAAGACTTAGATCCCATAGATGCAAGCTCTTCCTCTTTTCAACAAACTCCAAATTGAGGCGCAAGACAAACTGTCACATATTTTCTTTGAGTTCTGCCAGGGTGGCACAGCTCCACTTTTCAAAAGACCTCAGTTCGATTTGAGCAGGGCATGTGTGTTGCTTCCATTTATATCAAA
>CALCCV010000680.1 GCA_937900305.1 uncultured Pseudobdellovibrionaceae bacterium
AGGTCACGCGGAGATGAGGAGTGTTAACTCTGGTTTCATTGCCACTGGGTCCGCGCGATGAGCCTTCGAAGCTAGCTGCGGAAACTTTGCGGAGCGCGGATTTGATTTTAGGGGAGTCTTTCAAAGAGGCCTATCGCATTTTGAGTCCACTGGGTTTGCGAGACAAACCCGTTGAATTGATCAATGAGCATTCAAAGGCCGAAGATTTACAAAGTCATCTTCTGAAATGCCGGGAGCTCAACGTGGCTCTTATTTCTGATAACGGCACTCCGGGCTTCTGTGATCCGGGGAATGACTTGATCGGCCTGTGTCGAGGCGAAGGTATTGCAGTGAAAACGGTTGTGGGACCATCGAGTTTGATGGGCCTTTTGGCTTTGGCGAGCGAAAAGTTGCGAGAGTTTTTGTTCAAAGGTTTTCTTCCCCGCGAAACCGGAGAACGCCAACAAGAGTGGCAGAGGATGGCGGCAACGACGGTTCCTCTGGTGATCATGGACACTCCGTATCGGCTGCGGAAAACTTTAGAGGAGATGTCGCTAGTTTTGCCCAAGCATCGTGCTCTGATTGTCTGCAATCTGACCTCTGAAGAAGAGTGGAATTTTGAGGGGCGTGCCTCTGAAATTCTCAAAGCGTTGCCCTTCGCAAAAGCCGAATTTTTGATTTTGATTTATCCGTTGAAGGCGCCGTGAAAAAAATTTCGCTGCCGATTGATTCTCATTTACCCGAAATTTCCGAAGCGCTGCGCAAATTTTCAAAACTGATTTTAACATCTTCACCCGGATCCGGCAAAACGACGAGAGTGCCAAGTTTTTTGGCTGCGAAATTTGGCCGAACATTGGTGCTGGAGCCACGTCGAGTGGCCGCCGTGGCCGCGGCCACCAGAGTGGCAGATGAAGAAGATTGGGAGACGGGGCGGGAGGTTGGCTACCAGGTGCGTTTAGAAAAACGCTGGCAACTTAGTACAAAGTTGGTTTTTGTGACTGAGGCGATTTTGCATCAGTTTTTGCTGAGAGATCCTGAGTTGTCCGATTTTTCAGTGGTCATCGTCGACGAATTTCATGAACGATCTTGGCAAGTTGATTTGGCCTTATCATTGCTGTTAAAGCTTATACAGAGACGGCCAATAAAGTTGGTGGTGATGTCTGCCACGTTAAATATCGAAGCTTTGCAACGGCACCTGGGAAGTTCTGGAGTTGTGGAGATCGAAGAGGCTCCGCACCAATTGCATATCCATCACGAAAACCGTTCTCAAAGTCTGCAGACGGACAGAAATTTCTTCGAGCGTGTCCAACAGAGTGTTCACACAGCGGTCGGCTACACAGACGGAAACGTGTTGGTATTTTTGCCAGGCGTTCCCGAGATTCGTCGAATGCACACGGTGCTGGGGGAAGATCGAAAACTCCAAAGATTTGAAATCCGCCAGTTGCATGGCAGTCTCAGCTTAGACGAGCAACGGGAAATTCTACAGCGAACGACGGGTCGAATTGTTCTCGCGACAAATGTCGCCGAAAGTTCATTGACACTTCCAAACGTCGACGTGGTTATCGACACCGGCTTGGAAAAAACTTCGGTCCGCGAAAAAGATTCGCCATTCAGTGAGCTGAGACTTCAGCGGATTTCGCAATTTAGTGCGCGTCAACGGGCCGGTCGGGCTGCTCGCGAAAAAGAGGGGCATTGTTTTCGTCTGTGGTCGGCGGCCGAGGAAAAGGCTTTTGCTCAAGAGTTGAAACCGCGGGCTTTAGTTTCAGTTCCAGCCGAGATGGTGTTGATGGCTTTGGCGTTGGGGTATCCGAATCTGCGTGATTTGCCTTGGCTAGACGAACCCAGTGTCGGCGAGTGGGATCAGTGGCTGCGCGGTTTTCGCAGACTCGATGTGATTGACGAACATTACAAGTTGACGGCCAAAGGTCGAAAAATATTGCAACTGCCTCTCGATTTTGAAATCGGTCAGATGATGGTTGCTTTTACTGACAAGGGTCGCGCGGCTTTGGGTGCGGTGCTGGCGCAGTTTTTACAAGACGGGGAACCTCGATTTTTGCGCTCGGGTTCTGCTTCAAACAAAGGTGATTTTCTAGAGCGTCTCGCTGATGTTGAGCGATCGTGGAAGCATTTTGAAAATGACCCGTGGGTTCGATCTGCGCGTCTTCTCTCGAGTCGGTTGGATTTTCAAGTGACTCCGGCTGACTTGGCAGTTTTAATTGCCAGCTTGCCCGATCGGGTGGGGCGGTGGCGAAAAGAGAGTTTCGAGAGAGGAATTCTGAGCACCGGCCGTGGTGTCAATCTCGACAAGTTCGAAAAACCTTCGCGCGAGGAGTTTTTTATCTGCCTTCGGGGCATTGATGGCCTGACGGCGGCAGAGTCGCAAATTTCCTGGCACATAGGCTTTGGCAAGGACGTGCTGCTGAAATCAGTGGGTGCGGAGCTTCGTGAACAATTGTCCTATGATTTTCAAGCCGAGACGGGACGGATCGTTCAACGTGGCGGAAGATTTTGGCGCCAACTTCCGATAGATGTTGCTACGGATCGACAAATTGCTTTGAAGGACCTGCCACGAACAGAAATTGGAGTATTTCAAAGCGCGTGGAATTTTTTGGTGCGCGAGAATGAATCTCTTGCGGATCTTGTTGCGCGCACCAAATGGTTGGCCGACGCATTTGCAGATGGATTGCTCGGAGAGGTGGACGGTTGGAAGTTGGATCTGCGGGAACTTCTGCCCCTGTGGGTTGAAGAGTTTCAGGCGATGCTCTGGGACTCGGGACTCGGTATTCCCGAGTTGAAAGTTTCAGATTTTTCGAGCTGGTTTGAAAGTTTATTTTCACGATCGCTGTGGCTAGAGTTGCAGCGGCAGCTGCCCAGTCGATTGCATCATAGCCACAAATCATTTCGAATAAACTACACTTCGGGTCGCGCGCCCGAAGTTGAAGGCAAAATTCAAGATTTTTTTGGATTAACTAAACACCCGGCTCTTCTTGATGGGACCGTGCCACTTCGCTTGATTCTTTTGGGTCCGCACAAACGCCCTGTTCAAATCACCGTTTCGATATTGGATTTCTGGCGTGGTTCCTACAGTGAGGTGCGAAAGGATCTGCGGGCGAGATACCCAAAACACAAATGGCCGGAAGATCCTTTGGCAGAGTTTCGCGACGAGCAATGATCTATTGTGATAACTGAAATGAGAACTCAATTTCCGAGAGTTTGAGATAAGAAGGCTCGAGTTTGTTGAATGGTTTTTTCGGGTATTTCATGACCACCTTGAAATGAAGTGATTGGTCCTTGCCATTTGAACTCTTCTGTCAAAAATTTGTGAAGTGCTTTTGCGGCAATGTAAGGCAACACAGCATCTGTTTGGCCATGAGATTGATGAAATGGAACGTTGCTGGGAACTTTGCCGACCCGAGTTTGCCAGCGTGGGCCAGCAATCATGGCTCCGGACAACAGAACCAATCCGGCAATATTGTTATTTTGGCCTCCCGGTTCGCAGAGGTGGGCGCTGGCAGTTTCGACCGCGAGCATGGCTCCCTGACTGAAGCCGCCGATGACAACTTTGGAATCGGCCAATGCCGCCAAAATATTTTGGCCATGAAGAGAAGCTTCTTGGAGTCCCTGGGGGATTTCCTGTGACATTTCCCACTTCAAAGGGCTGGGGGATTGGAGGCGTCGCATGTCAATATTCCACCAAGCTTGCCCCATGGAGTGTGGGCCAATCGGAACACTGAGCAATCCTTGCGGAAAAAACCAATTCCATTTCTCGTCGGGATCTAAGAACTCATTCAGTGAATAAAGATCGTGAGCGTCGGCGCCGTAGCCGTGAAACATCAGCACCGTCGCCTTTGGATCTTTTGTTTGAATGTCCCAGTAAGCAATCGTCGGCTGTTCAGCAGCAGAAATTTTTCCAGAAGAAATTTT
>CALCCV010000681.1 GCA_937900305.1 uncultured Pseudobdellovibrionaceae bacterium
GTGTGCTCTTCCGATCTCCTTCGTGCTCACCGGCGAGGTGGACTTCGCCTTCACCAACCACCTCTTCAGCCCCGAACGGGAAAAGCTGGGCTGGCAGTTGCTGGCCCGGCGAGACGCCCCACAAGAGCGCCAGTCGCCGCCCGGTGATCTCGTTGGGGGAGAAGGCGATGATCGGCACCGTCGGGCGGTGCTTCGAGGCGAAGCGCGCGGTGTTTCCACCCTCGGTGAAGGCGACGATGAAGCGCGCCCCGATGTCGTTGGCGATGTCGCGCAAAACCATGGGTTTTAAAAACCCGGCGCCTTTTTCAAAAAAATCTTTTTGGTGACGAACGATTGCCTCCGTCACTCGATAAATGGTTCGTTGCCGCTGGTGGATACTTTTAATTAACCAAACTGCAGATTTGAGTTTCTCTTGAATATACTCTTGCTCTTGCTTGGTGGATGTTCCGCCCTTAAGGATGTTTTTATAAAAATTAGAAATTTTGAGCCGCGGCAGGCCTTCGTCATTCAGCGAAACAATATAGTCATCGCCAACCTTGTAGACGTAGACGTCGGGCAACACGTATTCAGTGTCATTGGAGCCAAAAGCACGACCTGGCTTCGGGTCCATCGAATAAATGATTTTTGAAATATCAATGACGACTTCACGAGAGATGTTCATCGCCTTGGCGATACCGTCGTAATTCTTTTTTTGCAAATCGTTGAGATGGTTATTGATGAGATGAACCATGTCTTTAGTGTCTTCTTCCAAATCTTTAGCTTGAATGAGAAGACATTCTTTGAGATCCCGTGCGCCTACGCCAGCGGGATCAAACTCATGAATCAATTCCAAAACGTCTTCAAGCTCTTGCACATCTACTTTTTCATCTTCAGAAATTTGCGCCAACGGAACTTTGATGTAGCCATCTTCGTCAATGTAGCTGATCAAGACATCGGCGACCTTGGCTTCGTCATCAGCGAAGCTATTCATCTTTACTTGCCAGCCCAAATAGTCGTGCAAAGTTTGATGCGTGGTAATTACGTTTTCGTAATTCATGATCTCTTCGCTGCCCGCCATCCCAGAGGCGGGAGGCTTAGAGTTTTGTTCGAGGTAACTCTCCCATTCGAACTCATCTTGCTTTTGCGGATCTTGAACATTTTCCTCTGGAGTCGATTTCAATTCGGCATTGCCGACATTGTCGTCCACTTCTTTTGTCCGTTGCAAATCTTCAGGATTGAGCACTTCCGTCTCTTCCAAGATCGGATTGTCTTCGAGTTCTTCGCGAACGGCAGACTCGAGCTCGAGACGAGACATTTGCAAAAGTTTGATCGCCTGCTGCAATTGAGGCGTGATGACGAGATTTTGCGAGAGGGTCAAACTTTGCTTAAGTGCCATACATCCAGTCTATTACAGATTAAAAGTTTGTTACAGTTTAAAGTTCTCTCCCAAATAAAACTTGCGAGCCAACTCTGAAGAAGCGATCTCTGCGGCCGTGCCTTGGACCTGAATTTGTCCATCTTTGAGAATGTAAGCCAGATCACAGATTCCCAATGTTTCACGCACATTGTGATCTGTGATAAGCACGCCCAGACCTCTCGCCCGAAGATCGCGAATGATATTTTGTATGTCAGCCACCGCAATGGGGTCAATACCGGCGAAAGGTTCATCAAGAAGCAAAAACTGAGGAGATCCCGCGAGGGCCCGCGCAATTTCTACGCGTCGCCTCTCACCGCCAGAGAGCGCATATCCAGCGCTGTCCCGAATGTGAGAAATGCGAAAATCTGAGAGTAAGTTTTCAAGTTTCTGCGCTCGCTCCGAACCTGAATAGCCATGGGCTTCTAACGCCACGAGGAGGTTGTCGCGAACCGACAGCTTCCGAAATATGCTTGGTTCTTGCGCAAGATAACTCAATCCCACACGCGCCCTTTTGTACATGGGTTGTTTGGTGATGTTTTTGTCATCCAAAAATATTTCGCCTTTGTCAGGCTTCACAAGACCTACGACCATATAGAACGACGTGGTTTTCCCAGCCCCATTGGGACCTAAGAGTCCAACCACTTGGCCCGAGTTCACTAAAAAACTGACCTCTTTGACGACCTGCCGACCCTTGTAAGTTTTGTTGATGCTGTCAATGCGCAGACGATGAACGATTTCGGGACCCGTGGTTGCGGTTGATTGCAATTGGTTTTCGCGTTCAGATTCTGTTTTCGCCATGCAGGTCCTATTCTGATCGCTCGATCTTCACCTGCTTCCCGCCGTCGAGCAAGATGATTTCCTCTCCGACAAATTCGTCATCCATGTGAATGACCTTCGGAGAGCCACGGAGAGTCACTTTTCTTGTTGGAACGTCAATGATGACCGTTTCAGCTTTGGCGTTGTGTTCAAGATCTTTCATTTTTACGCCGCCATGAATCTCCACTCGCACCAACCCTCCGGTGGGTGAATTATAGAAAGTCACTTCGGGTCCATCCACATGATAAGTCAGATATTCCATTTTCATCTGCCCCGAAAACTTAGCCTCCTTGGATTTGCCGGAAAACTCTGCCGTGTTCGAACGCAACTTTAGAGTTCCACCTTCGCTGAGAGGTTTTGTGGCACGAATATTTCCTTCAATTTTCATGCGTTGGTCGTTGACGTAACTCACCATGCTGTCACCGGTCAAAACAACTCCAGCAATATTGGACTCTTTCGGCCCGGTGAGTTTAACCGTGCCGGGGCTTCGCAGCTCTCGATTGGCGGCGGTGTAAAAAAGCAAGTCACTGGTGAATTGATAGCCATTGGCCGTGCGGGTGACGGCGTGTCCTTCGATGCGTAGATTTTTGCCCTCGACAATTCCGCGATCGCCGTTGACCGTGAAACTCAAAACGTTGTCAGTGAAAAACTTGACCTCCACTTCATTCACTTCGAGCGATTCTTCATTTTTACTGCCGGCCGCGTGAGCCGCTTTCAACTCCCAGTCCTTGCGTCCGCTTTGACTTTCAAAGACGGTGACGCCATCAGAAGAATACTCTGGGCCGGTTGGAGCACTGGGTGCCGAAGGAGCATTGGCCACTTCGTCTGAAAATTTGATGTATTTAGGAAGAATAAAAATAGCTTGGTAACCGACAATCGCGAGAATCACTAAAAATAGCCACTGCCTGACCCTAAGAGACATGGCTACTCGGGCTTCTGTTCGGCCTTCTTGTTGACAGAATAGAGATCGGAAGAGCGTCGTGTAGGGAAAGAGTGTCTTCGCCTGTGTA
>CALCCV010000682.1 GCA_937900305.1 uncultured Pseudobdellovibrionaceae bacterium
AGTTCAGACGTGTGCTCTTCCGATCTGGACAAATATTCCTGGGTTTATAAAAGAATTCGTCGATATTGAGATCACCGCACGGAGCTGCGTTTTTTCAGCTTAGCCTTACCGAAGGAATCCTCAAGTCCGAAGGGAAAACTTGCGTAAACCCAACCGACACGAACCATGTCTTTTTTCGGATAAATCTCCCACTCTCGGGTATTTTGCCACATGTAATTGTCGATGAGCTTTTGGATTTTCGAATTCATTTCCTCCAGGAGTTCTCTTCGCATGGGATTTACCCGAATCACTCGGCAAGCCCAATCGGCTGTTGTTTCCAAATCTGGCTTGCCCGATTTTGCAAGCACGTCTTCGACCAATCGTTTTCCTTCTCGCCATGACGGCGTGATCCCCGCAAAGTCGTAGTACATTGGTGCGAAAGTTTTAATCTTATCTCCATTTTTCCACTCAATCAGTTTTAAGGCGTCTAATTTTTTAAGATAGGGATAAAGCTCTTCTTTTGTGACTTGAAACAATTTGCAAACGGTTTTTAATTCGTAGTCCACCATTTGTAGGCAGGCTAAGATCCGGTAGAGATTTTCATCGCTATTCAGCGCTCTTCTTTGCTCAGGTGTTAGGGGAGTCGGTCCAGATGAAGCATTACAGGCCTCATCTAAGACTTTCTGCAAAGGCACCTCCAGAATTTGGCAAATTTTTGAGATTCGGTTCAGCGAACTGTCCTGGGCGGTCATCAGTTTCTTAAAGCCAGACTCCGACATATTCAAAATCTTTGCGATGTCCTCATAGGTTCTTCCTTGCTTCTTTATAATAATTTTCAAAATCCTTGCGATCCGAGAAAATTCAATTTGAGCGACTTCGGTCTTTTGCATATGTTTGTCCAATCATTCAATTCAGATCGAAAATTTCAATCCGTACAATTCAATTCATAAGTTGAACCGACATTAACCTTAATTTGGTTTGATTTCCAATATTTTAGATAAAGTACCAAAATATGGAACTATCTGGTTCAGCTCTTTTTTTCAAGAAGCTTAGAAAAGAAATGGGATAAGGAGGCGAGTTGCTCCTTGTAAGCCTGAAATTCGGGAAAGGTTTGGACGAGGTGTGTTTCTTCAAATAATAGATCCTAAATAGATTAAAAAGAGTAACCAAAATGGTTAATAGTTTCGATTCTCATTGATCTCATTTTCTTCGAGATCATGGTAAAACTCCTTAAGCCTTATTGAAAATTCCTAAAAATTAGCAAGGTGAAAAATCGAAAAACCAAAGAATTGGAGAAACGTATGAAATTCTTCCCAGGTGATTGTGATCCCCGGTTCGATTTTGAAAATGGCAACTTATCCGTATTCTGCCAATCCTAACCATCCTTGAATCCTTCTCACTCGCATTCTCACCTGCAGTCGAAGGAATTGGTAGATTGGACAACGGTTGGTGCTTCTCGATTGAGATCTGGATCTAAATAACTGGCGGGTACGCGGTTGTCATTGAGGGGCTTAATGGCGCAGGTTGCGGTGCCTGTGTTGTCTCGGACATTGACTACGTCAAGGGCGCCCCGGCCTCGGCCGGAAAAGGTAATGGCTCCGCCATTAAAGCGATTGTTACGAACTTCAAGACCCTCGTTATAAACTGGGCCTCTTTGTCCAAGTCCACCTGGGCTGACATTTTCAAGAAGGTGGCCGCCGTTAACGACGAAGTGAGATGTGACGGTGTTGCCCCAAGCATTCAGGAAGGTGTTGTCTAAAAATTTAATGTTACCGAGATTTTGAAGATGAACCGCGGTGGTTCCGTGGGAAGCGTCGAATTGGCGATAGGCGGAAACAAATCGATTCCCTTGAATGAGCGCGTCTGAGCCTGTTACGTCAGTTTGACCAGATTCTCCGTCAGTTTCTTGCCCCACGTGCAGACATTTTTGACCGCAGCCTTTAAAATAGTTGCGAAGAATTTTGCTACGAAAGTTTTTTGATTTCAGTGAAATTGAATGATTAAAAATTCCATCAAAGAAATTGCCAATCGCTTCGAAATCGTCAGTGGCATAGACACCTACGCCATAATCCATTTTTACAGAATTTCCGGGAGGGGCAGGTGTCATGTTTCGAAAGTAATTGTCAATGACTCCGATGTTTTTATGGGCTCCGCGCTGGGTCGAGTAAGCGTAAATGCCAATGTGATCCAGTTCTTCAAAATGATTGAACCGAAAGAGGAGAGAGTCCGCATCATCGATGTCAATTCCGTGGCCCCCTGCCAATGGTCCAAAATACAAACCTTCAATCGACAAATTGGATCCTGTCACTCTCATCGTTCCTAAAAATGAGCTTCGCTCTTGAGGTTCTGCGAGAACTACGGAACCTTCGACGGCGTTAACCGAAGTCACGGCCGGAACTTTGGCCTTAATGAAAATTGGTGCCGTTGCTGAACCCGACACAGAAACTGTGAGCGGTTCATAACTTCCCGGTCGGAGAACAATCGTGTCGCCAGGATCAGCCTGCGCGAGGATCGTAGCAAAGTTGCTTGGCGTGACTTCCGTAGTTTTGTTGACGCCACTTTTCCACTTCGCACTATTGAATTGCGAGTCCGCGGGAATCTGCGCTTGCGGTGGTTTCGGGGCGGGTGGTGGTGGTGGTGGTGGTGGTGGAACAGCGGGTGGTGGTGAAATCGGAGCCGGAAGTGGAGCCGGAACCGGAGGTCGCGCTTCCGGTGTCGCTGGCGGCGGATCTTGATTTTCGGTTCGATCGGTCAATGTGCTCGATTTTAAAGAGGCTTCATTTCGGGCTACCCGAAAGGAATCGCCTAAGGGAGATGAGCATCCAGCCGCAAGAAGCAAAAGACTCGCGCAAAAAACTTGGCGCAAAACTGCGTTCGAGCAACGGCTCATTAGATCCGTCATTAGATCCCCCACTATTTATATTTATTGTAGTGGACCGGCGCCGAATCTACAAATTTTCGGAGTTCATTTGGTTCAAAGCGGGACGGCAAATGAGATGTAAATTCTCATTGTGCGAATGCGTTGATGGTTATTTTTTCCGCTGAAATGCTTATCCTAATGACTCATTCATGCAAGAGGAGCAGAAGATGAGTCACGAGGTTGAAAAATTTATTCAAAATTCTAAATTGTGGCGTGAAGAGATCATCAAACTTCGCGCCCTAATTTTAAAGACGAAACTGGAAGAAAGTTTCAAATGGCGTTTGCCTTGCTACAGTTACAACGGCGGCAACGTTGTCATTATTCAACCTTTTAAAGCTTGCCTTGGGATGATGTTCTTTAAAGGCACTCTGCTAAAAGACTCCAAGGCAATTTTGGTGGCGAATGGCCCAAACTCTCAGTCCAGTCGTCGATTGGAGTTGAGATCCGTACAGGAGATTTCAAAACTTGCTCCGGTCATAAAAGCCTACATCGAAGAGGCCAAAGCCCTTGAAATATCTGGAGCGAAGGTGGAGTTTAAAAAGAAAGTTCAATCCATTCCAGATGAACTCAAAAAAATATTCACGAAATCACCGAAACTCAAGAAGGCCTTCGAATCACTCACTCCTGGACGTCAGAGAGCCTATCTCCTTCATTTTTCCGGCGCAAAGCAGTCTTTAACGAGACAGTCGCGAATTGAAAAAAGCATTCCACGAATTCTCGAGGGAAAAGGTATGAATGATTGATGGACCGCTGGCTCGCCAGTGAAAAAACTAAGATAGTGAACGGATATGTTCTTTGTCGCGCTCGCGTGGTCTGCCGAGAGTGATGTTGGGTTGAATTCGAATCTCTTTGTTATTATAAGTCCAGCACTGGCGATTTTCATCCAGGAAAACCACCCAATACAAATCATGCTCAGTGCTGTAGTCGATGAGAAAAACCGCCTGGCCATTTCCTTGGGGAGTCTCAACTGGGATGGATGGATTTAGCTGTAGCAACATTTTTTCCTTTTCACACTCCAAAGGAATTTCAGAGTTTGAGCTCGTCGGCCCTGACCCCCTCAAAGCAAGAGTGAGGCCATGGGGTTTCAGTTTTAAGGAATCAAATATTCGATTTCCACGGCCATTTGCGGGGCAAAAGCGCCAGCCCTGCGTCTAAAATTCCCTCCGCACAGAGGAGTCATCCCTGTCTAGTAACAAGTAAAGAGGCTACTCCAAGACCACATCACGTCGCCGATTTGAGCTGGCACCGTACTTTCTCGTTCAGGATTTTCGAGAACTCGAAATTGAATCCCTTCACCAATTTCACCGCCATCGGGACCTCGGGTG
>CALCCV010000683.1 GCA_937900305.1 uncultured Pseudobdellovibrionaceae bacterium
CTCCTCCACAATTTTCCCATTTTTCATAACAATGATTCTGTCCGCTGATGTGATTGTCGAAAGGCGATGGGCAATCACCAGTGCCGTTCGTCCTTTGATCAAATGATCAATTCCTCGCTTCACTTCCATCTCGCTCATTGTGTCGAGGGCGCTGGTGGCTTCATCTAAAATCAATATTGGAGCATCTTTAAATAGCGCCCTGGCGATACTGATCCGTTGTTTTTCTCCGCCCGAAAGGCGAGCCCCGTGGTCTCCGAGAAGAGTTTTATAGCCCTGCTCAGTTTTGCTGACAAAGCCGTGAGCATTAGCGAGTTTGGCGATATCTTCGATTTCACTGAGAGGCCGCTTCTGATTGGCCAACCAAATGTTTTTTTCAATCGTATCTGCGAAAAGAAAGACATCTTGATTCACTAACGAGACGTGATTTCGAAGGTCAGTCATATCGAAATCTTTTAATGAAATGCCGTCGATTAAAATATCACCTTCAAAGGGATCGGCGAATCGGGGCAAGAGGTTCACCAACGTCGTTTTGCCACTCCCGCTGGCTCCCACAAAGGCAACAACTTCGCCTCGACGAATCGTCAAATTGATATGGTCTAAAATCACCTTTTCATCGAACCGAAAAGAAACATTCCGAAATTCAATCGTCTGCCACTGAGCGGGGAAGGGAGTGGGACTGGTGGAGCGAGGCAAACCGCTCTCGGTATCTAAAAGTTCGTTGAGTCGCTCAAGCGAAACCACGGCTTGTTGAAGTTTAATATAAGTTTCTCGCAAGCGACGAAGGGCATCTCCGACAATGGCGGCCGCCGCACCAAATCCGACAAATTGGGGTGTCGAGAACTCGCCGGTACCAACTTGAAAAGTGAGGTAGGCGATAATCAATCCCACCATGACCATGGTCACCGATTCAGAGAGTGGACCCGAAGCCTCTTCACGCTGAATCACCTTCTTTTTGTGAGAAAGAAGAGTTTGAGTTTGCTGCGCGAATTTTGTTTCGATGTAAGGTTCAAGATTGAAGGATTGGATCACCCGAGCTCCATCGAGCGATTCTTTGAGAGTTTTCGTGATTTCTTCCATGCTCTCTTGATTTCTACGGCCATATTTGCGAAGGGAGCGAGCCAGATTTTTTAAAATCGTTACGACCAGAGGCATGGCAACCAAAACCATCACAGCCAAAATCCAGTTCGACGTGAAGATGTGATAAATGGCGAGCGACATTTTCACAATGTCTTTGGCTGAGGACGAGAGGTTGTTCACCCCCTCCTGAAAAATGGAAATGTCATTGACCATGCGACTGATCAGGCCACCAGATCCACGTTCGACTCGATTTAGATATTGAAGGTCAAAGGACAGATATTTCGACATCAATCGCTGCCGCTGCCTGGCCGCGATGAGATCGCCAATGTACTTCATCCAAAAGCGAAAAATGAATTCAAAAATTTTATTGCCAATCCAAAGGGCTGGAATGATCGCGGCCAACAGGTAACCGTGATGCAGGTTCGGCGGCGTCTGGCTCCAGGCCGACGTCAAACTCTGTATCAAATTTGGCAACTGGCCTTCGCAGATTCCTGAAATCACACCGCAGATTAAAACAATGGATAGGTATTTACGAAAGTGAACCAGTTCGGGCCAAAGCTTCTGAAAGAGTGTCTTCATTTGTGCTCACCCTAATAGAACTGGCGCGCCGGAGAAAGGCCGCTTGTGTCAGTTAGGGCGGAGTCATAGGTATAGGCACAGTCACCGCCCCTAAAATTCGAAAAACTGCGCCATACCCTTTGGCCTTGCCTCGGCCATACCATGGCCCTGCTTCTTCAATCGTCACGCCTTCCAGAGTCTTCGCTGCTAAATTGAGATGGTTGAAATCTCTGGATGTTCTTTCACGTATCGCTTCAGATACTGCCCCGTGAGACTCTCGGGCACCATCATCACTTGCTCTGGCGTCCCGATGGCTACCACGTGGCCCCCCTCGTGGCCCGCTTCGGGACCCATGTCGATCAGATAATCTGCGCCTTTGATGACATCCAAATTGTGCTCGACCACCAAAACACTGCCGCCGCCTTCGATCAGCTTGTTGAGCACGGACATCAACAGTTCCACTTCTCGAAAATGCAGTCCCGTTGTCGGTTCATCCAAAATGTAAAGTGTGGCCTTTTGTTGAACTTGAGAAAGCTCTTTTGCGATCTTCAAACGCTGCGATTCGCCGCCACTCAAAGTGCCAGCGGGTTGACCCAATTGCAGATAATCCAAACCCACTTCTTTCAACAAAGCTAAACTTTTGCGGATATTCGGAAAATTCACGAAAAACGTCATCGCTTCATTCACCGTCATCGTCAGAATTTCATGGATGTTTTTTTCCTGAAAACGAATGGCCAGAATGTCTTTTTGAAACCTTTTTCCATCGCAGACGTCACACGGAATGATCACGTTATCCATGAACATCATATCGATTTCTTCAAAACCCGTCCCACGGCATTCAGGACAACGACCTCCGTCAACATTCAAACTGAAATGCCCGGCTGTCAACTTATCAGCCTTGGCTTCGGGTTGCGATGCCATCAATTCGCGAATGGCATCGAAGGCTTTCATGTAAGAGACCGGCGAACTGCGCGCGGACTTGCCAATGGCTTGTTGGTCGATCAGCACGACATTCTTGAGATGATTAAATCCTTCAATGCCCTGGTAGGGCTGCGTGGGTCCAAACTCTAAATTTAACGCTCGAGTCAACGACGGATACAAAGTTTTTGTAATTAAGGTGGATTTACCTGATCCACTAACACCCGTGACAACCACCAACCGATTCAACGGAAAGTCGACGGTTAAATCTTTAAGATTGTGACCAGAAGCGCCCGTTAAGGTCACTTTAAATTTATAGGCATCCATGGCCACAGGTCTGGTGGTCGGAACACTTTTTACGACTTCAGATCCTTTTAAATAAGGTGCCGTCAGTGATTGGGGAGCCGAATAAAAATCTTTTCGAGAACCCGAAAAAACCACTTCCCCACCTGCAAATCCAGATCCCGGTCCCATTTCGATGATGTTCTCTGCACTGTCGATGACGTCATGATCGTGTTCAACGATCACCAACGTATTGCCTAAATTTTTAAGGTCTTCCATGATCGAAATCAGTCGATCATTGTCGCGCGGATGCAGGCCGATCGTCGGTTCGTCCAAGACGTACAGAGTTTGCGACAACCCAACGCCCAGCTGATTGGCCAACATAATTCGCTGATATTCCCCACCCGATAAGGTGCGTGTTTCGCGATCCACACCCAAATAATGCACACCAACCCGAACCAGATAATCCAAACGCGAACGAATTTGTTTAAACACCTCTCGGCAAATTTCCATCTGTGTGGCCGACAATTCAATCGTTTCGAAAAAAGATTTGAGCTGACCGATCGTCATTCCCGTGAGGGCTTGGATGTTGTGCTCTTTGACTAAGTGAAATCGAGTTTCTTTGCGAAGCCGCGAACCCTGACAGTCCCCACAAACATAAGCCCCGCGATATCGCGCAATAAACACGCGCACGTGCATTTTGTATTTTTTTTCCTCGAGATAATCAAAGAGTCCCACCACGCCCATGAACCCTTTGCCACCCTCCCACAGCAGCGTGCGGGTTTTCTCCGGCAACTTCTCCCATGGCACATGGGTCGGAATTTTGTTTTTTCTCGCGAACATCATCAGATCTTTTCGATCTGCGGCGGCACTCGGCATAGTGAACGGGTGCAAAGCTCCTTGGTCCAAACTCAGCGTCGGATTCGGAATCACTTTTTTTACGTCCAACTTCAAAATATTGCCGAAACCTTTGCAGGTTGGACAAGCCCCAACGGGAGAATTGAAGCTAAAGTGTCGAGAGGTCAAAATTGGAGCCCGGTAAGAACAGATCGGGCACTGCGCCTCTTCCGAAACCTTCAGACGAAATCCTTCAACGGTTAAAATCACAGCTCCGCGCGGAGCCGCGTCTCCATACAAACTTCGATTCAATTCATAAGCCTGACTGAGAGAATCGACCAGGCGACCCCGGTCATCGTGCGAAAACGCCATGCGATCGGCGACGACGTAAAACGGTTTGATCGGCAAACCCTTTTTCAAAAGCTCCGGCAAGTTCAATTCAATAATTTCACCCAGCGACTCTTGCGTCATGCCGGAAGCTTGGATCTTTGCCTCCAGTTCTTGTTCGGCCCTAGATCGGAAGAGCACACGTCTGAACTCCAGTCACGGCT
>CALCCV010000684.1 GCA_937900305.1 uncultured Pseudobdellovibrionaceae bacterium
CGAAGACACTCTTTCCCTACACGACGCTCTTCCGATCTGATTTACAATCGGCAGGTTCAAGACAAAACCACCGATGAAGACGTTCGGTTGATTTCGGGCAAAATGAGTACCGCCATTACGTCTATGACCAGTCTTTTTCAAAGATTTCTTTCATTCATTCGCACGCGCACTTACAGTAAAGAGTGGATTTTACTCGACGAATTTTTGGGGGAGCTCAAAATGCTGATCGAAATCAGTTTGGGCAAGCATTACACGCTCAAGTTCTCACAAGATCTGAGTGTCTCTCAAGTGTACTGTGATCGCAGTGGACTTGAAGTCAGCGTGCTGAATCTCTGTGTCAATGCCAAGAGCTCAATGATGAACGGCGGCGAAATTTCGGTGAACGTCGCAGATGTTCACAAGGATGATCGGCATCTGTTGGTTTTCACCGTTCAGGATCGTGGCGTTGGGATCGCTAAAGAGAATCTTGCAAAGATATTTGATCCTCTTTTTACGACCAGAGAATCCGAAGGAGGCACTGGCTTAGGTCTCCCGCAGGTCAAAGATTTTGTTGAGTCCATGGCGGGTTACGTTCAAGTTGAAAGTGTCGAAGGGCAGGGGTCTAGGTTTGAAATTGGCCTACCGATATCAGACCTTACCTCACGCTCAGAGCCCGGTGAGGAGTCGTGAAACAACGGCTGTGCAAAGTTGTTTTCGTTTTAATAGTCGGGTGGTCGATCGCAAGCAGCGGGGCTGAGACTTTGGTCCGAATGAATGGACCATTTTCACAGAGGGACCGCCGATTTGATTATTCTATCGAGCTTCTTGAGATTGCATTGAAGGAAACAGCACCCCAGTGGGGACCATTTCGAATTCAGATCTTGCCAGGGACTTCGCAGCGACGACGATTGCAGTCGTTGGTTGAAAAGCGGGTCGACGTGGCCTTGCACCCGTCGACAGATGCTGTGCCCCAACAGGTTAAGGGCATTCCCTTTCCGATTCGGTCAGGCCTTCTTGGGCACAGGGTTTTGTTGATTCGAAAAGAAGATCAAGAGCGTTTTAGTCGAATCAAGACGCTCGAGGATCTTAAAAATATGAGATTTGGATTTTCGGATCGGTGGCTCGACCACCAGGTTTACACACAGGCAGGCATTCAAGTTGTTGGTGGAAACAATTATGAAGGTCTTTTTTCGATGCTTTCGCTGAAGAGATTTGATGCCTTCCCCAGGGCCGTTTCAGAAGTCCAATCTGAGTTGGCTCTTCGTTCGGCTAGTCTGCCAAATTTGGCGATCGAAAAATCACTCATTCTCCAGTACCACTTAGATGAATATTTTTTTGTTCACATCGACAATCGAACCCTCTTTGAGCGCATTCAAGAAGGGCTGATGAAAAGTTTACGAGATGGAATCTTCGCCGCGCATTTCAACAAATATTTTGAAAATTTCATTCGAGATTTGAAAATCAAAGATCGAACTCTCATTCGATTTTCCAATTCGAGTGCGCCGAAGGAATTTGGCGACAAAAATTTGTGGCACGATTTTACAAAAGCCAGCGAACTTTCTCCCGGTAAAAACTAGACTTCAGCAAACGTGTCTCAGTCCGATACATCTTTGAGGCGATTTGTTCACGTTTTCACACAGGAGGTGTGATTTTGGAAAAAATCAGTAGGATCATTCCAGCTAGCAGCCGAACCCAGTCGGCAGAGATCAGCGATTCACAACCGGCGCGTCCAGGGGCGCCAGCCATGGGTCGAGTTATGGGTCGAGTCACGCAGCGAAGCTTTTCACAAGAGTATCCCCAAGGCGTTCCCAAAGACACCATCAGTATCGGTGAGTCTCGAGTCCCAGATTTTGCGGGCTACAAAAATCTGAAAGATGTCCGCACGGCCACTCAAGGACTCGATCGTGAAATTGAAAAAAATAACTTTGCTGACAATGGCATTGACGATGACACACGCGCAACTACGGTCAAAACCAGCTCTACCGAAAGTGCGGCAGCTACTGCAAAGTCTGCTGACAAAAGCGAAGTGAAAGCATCGAAGGGCCAAGAAAAAGAAGCCGACAACGTAAAAGTGGTCGACGGTCTCGCAAAAAAATTCTTTTTGAGCAACAAAACTGCAATCGACGAAGCCAAGGGAGATGACAGCAACGAACGAGTCGCCGATGCGATCGTCACTCGTGAAACGACAAAGAAAAAACAACCTTTGTCGCTTTATGACTCTTCCGATTTGCGACAGACCGCCCTAAAAGAAAAAGAGGCTCAAAAAGACAAAACAGAAAACAAAAAAGTCTGATTTAATCTCTTTCAAAAATAGTTTCGAGGGTAAAGCCGGTGTCCTCCAGGGACGCTAAGCGATAGATTCCTTTCAATTGTCGTCGGCCCTCGGAATTTCTTTGCACCGAAATGATGTAGTGCAAACTCATCGATATGAGCCGTCGAATTGCGGTCAGTCCCCACTGCGGTGCACCCATCTGAATTAGCATTTCTAAACGGATCAGCGCCTGTCCTGGATGACTCGCGTGCAAAGTGCCGAAACTTCCTTCGTGGCCGGTGGCGAGAGCCATCAAAAAATCTTTGGCTTCGGATCCGCGAATTTCACCCATCACGATTCGATCGGGTCTCAGACGCAAACTTTTTTTCACAAGGTAACTCTGGTCGACCTCCATCATCGTTTTGTTGGGGTCTTCGCGTGTCAACAACTTCAAGCTGGCGCCATTGGGAGCGTGAAGCTCGGCAGAGTCTTCAATGATCACGATGCGCTGGTTGGTAGGGCATTTCTGTAATAGAGCGTTCATCAGTGACGTCTTTCCAGAACCTGTGCCACCAATGATGAGTAGGTTTTGTCGATCGTTTAAAACCCCCAATAAAATTTGGGTTTCAGCTTCAGTAGCCCAGCCGCCCGTCGCCAATTTTTCCAACGTCCACGGGTTGAGGGGATGTCGCCGCAACGCCAAAGCGTAATGGCCACCAGCGATTTCGGGACCCAGGAGACACAGACGAAAACCTCGAAATTGAGAGTCCAGAGAGGGATGATCTTGTGTCAGGCTTTTATTTGTCTCTTTTAAAATTCTTTCGATCGTATTACGATAGGTGGCTTCAGAAAAGAAGGAGTCTTCGTGGCAAAAAAGTTCGCCTCCTTTTTCAAACCAAATTTTGTCCGGCGCATTCACGATGATCTCTGTGAGCGATTCGTTGCTTAAAAGTTCGTTCAGCGGTCCACAATCATAATACTCATTGCGCAAGCGCACTTTCGTTGCTTCGTCTAAACTTGCGATGTGGCGATCGATGATCTGTGATACTTTGGCTTCGGCCGAGTGACCTTGAGATTCGTTCAACAAAACCAAATCATTGAAATCTGCGTGATCTAGCTCCGCTTGAATTTTTTGAAAAGTACTGAGAGCTTCCATTACCAAGTCCCTGCGGTAGAGCGGTCGATGTTCAATTCGGGCGACCTTTCGGTCATGATTTCAGGTTTGATAAAAATCACCAACTCACTCTTGTTAGTTCTGAAATTTTGGCTACCAAAAAGAGCGCCGATGATAGGGATGGCCGACAAAAATGGCAATCCATGCGAACCGGACTCTTGCCACTGTTTGAGCATTCCGGAAAGAGCAATAGTTCGTGATTCCATCAAGTCGAAATGACTACTCACTCGATTGGTCAAAAATCCGGGAAGACTGTCCACGGTGACAGACGGATCAATCATTGAAACTTCTGTCATAATTTGAATCGACATTCTTCCACTTTCATCGGCGCGCGGTTTGACCTTCAAAATAATTCCGTGTTTTTTCCATGAGATGCTCGACGAGTATTGGCTCGAACTTTTTATAGGAATCTCGCCACCCGCGAGAAAATCGGGGATGATACTGGCGGTGGAGATGAGTGCCAGGATCGTCGCGGCCCATGTCAGCCAGATGGGGATGCCGACCGCTGAGAACGCGAATTTGTAGAACTTCTCCGCCGGGATGACCTTGGTGGTCATGAACGGCGTGTCCATCTGCCAGTGCAGGAAGGTCACGCCCTTGTCGTTGATGCCGAACATCGCGAAGACCGCGACCACCAGCACCGACAGCCCCAGCGTGATCCAGAAGAGCATCTTGCTGTTGAGCTCGCGGTAGGCGTCGACGAACAGCGCACAGGTTTGGCGGAGGATCTGGGTCACGGCGCGGCCCTCCCGGCGGGCGTGGCCGCCGTTGATCGACCGCCTTTGACCGTGTCGGCTGCCCCCGGTGTGTAGACCGCGCC
>CALCCV010000685.1 GCA_937900305.1 uncultured Pseudobdellovibrionaceae bacterium
TTTGGGGAGGGTTTGCAAAGCTTCGACAATGGCGTCGTAGTTAGCTTCAAAAACTTCGCCGTCAAAACGGATACTCGCAAAATCACGTGCAATGAGATCGTCTGCAGCTTCATCTCCCCAGCGTTCTTTGAAAGCTTCGACGTCTTCTTCGGTCAGGCCCGCGCTTGCGTCCATCACGATGTAGGTGACCATGCTTTGATCGCCTAGAAGTTTAAAGGAACGGCCCTTGCCTTTTAAAGCACGTTTTGAAAATTCTTTTAACGAGTACTCGTTAATCGCGTCTTTTTGGACGGTCGCTTCGCCTTCGAAGTGCTTTGCTTGTTCTTGGGCATCGCGAAAAGCATCGATGGCTTCCGCCACTTCGGCTGGCGGTGAAAGAGTGTCGCTGGCATCGGTGGCTTCTGTTTTTGTTTTTTTAGTTTTGAAGGGATCTATCTTCTTTGTTTTTGCTAGTGCTTTGGCCATGGCTGGTTTCTCCCTCGATAGATGTCAAAGGCTCTATCGACGAAAGCCGGCCTGGACTTTAACCAGCGGCGAAATCGTTAGCGTCCTAAAAGTTTTTGGACCTTTCGTCGGCAAACTTCTAGATCAATGGCTGGCCCCAATACCCCCAGCCAGGGATCCTTGCGTTTCTGAATGAGACCGGGAACATTGTGAATGTGGAATTGCGCAGGCTTCAGACCTGGATGCAAGTCTAACCACGGCAACGGCATAGAAACTGGTGCGCCGTTTCGAGGGCGAACACAGTAAGGCGCCGCCAAAGTTTGGCCGCGCCGGTTTTGCAAGTAGTCCAAATAAATTTTTCCGCGTCGGCGACTCGGACTTCTTTCGAGGCTGGTGGTGGTGGGAAACTTGCGGGCCACCACGCGGCACAGAGACTCAGCCAAATCGCGGGCCTCGTCGAAACTCCAGCGGGCCTGCAATGGCACGCCGATGTGAAGTCCCGTGGCTCCAGAGGTTTTGCAAAAGTGGATGGCGCCGATTTGTTTCATTAGTTTGTGAAACTCCAAAGCCACTTCGATGACGTGATCAAACGGATTGTCGTCAGGATCCAAATCGATGACCAAAAAATCTGGCGAGTTGAGATTGCCCACGCGCGAAAACCAAGGATGTATTTCGATGCAACCTAAGTTCACGATGTAAAGCAGGCTGCGCTCGTCCTGGCACACCAGATAGTCGATGGTTTTATCCGAAGATTCTGAAAAGACTCTTTCGGTTTTTAGCCACCGCGGGAGATGCCCCGTCATATCCTTTTGATAAAATCCTGGGGCTGCAATGCCATTGGGCTGGCGATTTAAAGATTCAGGTCGATCCACCAGATAAGGCAAGATGTGTGAGGCGACGTTTCGATAATAGGCAATCAAATCGCCTTTTGAAATTCCGTCTTCAGGAAAATAGATTTTATCGAGATTCGTCAAGCGGGGTTCCTCCAGCTGGAACTGGGGAGCTGGAGGCGAAGTTTTTGCCTTTGATGGTGTTTTTTTTGAAACAAATGGCCTGGTGATGCCGTTGGACTGAAGAGGTGCTACAGAGGCGGGGAAAGTTAACCAGTCTTTGGATATTCCTGATTGAAAAACACTATCGAGATTTCGGGCCATCATAGGTCCCGAGTTTTTGGAATCTAAAGTCAAAGGCGTCAGTCGACGAACCCAGGCGCCAGAAAATTTTACGCTGTCTAAGAACTCAATCCGCTCGCGCAGTGGCGTTTTTCGCAGGTCGTGGCCATTCAAATAGAGTAAGTCAAAAACAACATACACGGAATGGCCACGCGATGTCGTGACGACGCCATCCAGAACGGCGTGAATACCGAGTTCGCTCAGGTTCGATAGCACTTCTGGGAATTTTTTTTCAAAGGGCAAACCCGAGCGAGAGTACAAATGAACTCGCTGTCCCTCCACTTCGGCAACCGCGCGCAGACCCTTTGGCTGAATTTCATAGAACCAATTCTTTCCGCTGGGAGCCGTTCTAGAAATGGTTGGAATCATCGGTTTGAGTTTGCGAGGCATCGGCTGCTTGTCGATCGGCGGAGAGAGGTCCATTTTTTGGGGCACCGTTGAGCGCTTTAGGAGGATTGGCTTCTTTTGTTTGATCCGTGAAGGCGCGATTTTTTTTTGAAGCCCTTTCTTCGGCAGCCACACTTTTCCTTCGGCAGCCGAAGCCGCTGCGATTTCGGCGATGGTTCTCCCGCTTTTTACCGACCTGTTGTCTAAAAGGCTGGTGCGTTTGACGCTCGAATATTCGTCGCGCTTTTTGACCAATAGCCAAGCTTTTTGACCCTTGTCTTTTTTCAATTTGATCAAAGCAAATTCGCCGTTGAGTTTGGTGCCGGTCACCACGAAGGTGATGTGTCCCTTCGCAAAAGCTTTTTTCATTGCGACCTCGCTCTGGGCGCGATCTTCGGAACCCCGTTCAACGTAAGTCCCTTCGTCCCACAACAGCACAGTGCCGGCGCCATAATTGCCTTTGGGAATAAGCCCTTCAAATGATCCGTAGGCGATCGGGTGATCTTCCACAAAAACAGCTAGGCGTTGATCCTGTGGATTGAGAGACGGGCCTTTGGGGACGGCCCAACTCTTAAAAACTCCGTCAAACTCCAAACGAAAATCAAAGTGCAATCGGGAGGCGTCGTGCATCTGAACCACGAATTTCAAATTGCCACGGTGAGATTTTTTTTGAGCGACCCCTTTCGGCTCGGGGGTGTTTTTGAACTTGCGTTTTTGATTGTAAATTCGGAGGCTCATAGTGCCATTCTGCCACTCTCCGATCGGTGCTGCCAACATTCGTCGCGCAAGGGGCCAGAGCCGTCTAGGCCAACGTCAAATCCGTTTTTATTTGAGACGCAGTGAATGCAGGGGCAACATCGGGAATTTCGCAATTTGGAAGAATCTCCACTTAGGCATCGACACCCTTCCACACACCAGGTGCAGACTCTGAAGTGGAAGAAGCAATTGAGCTTCCCGAATGACTAGGAGAACTTATGAAAAAACAAATGATTGCCACTGCCGCCATGACTGTGTTTTTTGCCGCGGGTGCAATGGCTGGGGTGAAAGATGCCCCGCCAGCTGCGGGCGTGGATGCCTCTGTTGCGACGCCAGCGAAACTCGTGAAAAAGAATCATCATAAAAAAGACAAGAAAGACATCGAAGCCCCCGTTACAAAGTAGTTCGACATGATGGATTCAATGTCATCTGCGTTTTTTGCAGAAGACTTCCAGAAAAGGTCGGCTAGTCCGATCTTTTCATGGTGTTCAGAACGGCTCGGTAACCAAAGTTTTTTGCGGTTTCGACCTGCACTTGAGTTTTGGCTATTTTTTGGCGCAGATGAGCAATGTGACTATCGACAGTTCGATCTGATATGAACGTTTCGCCCCAAACGTGGCTCATGATTTGATCGCGCGAAAAAACCTGCTCCAGGCGTCGAGTCAGTAGGCTTAGAATTTTTAATTCGATGCTCGTCAAATTTAGATTCTCTTCCTGCAAATTCTTAACGTCTTGGCGAGTGGCTAATTGGCGGTCAAAATCCAATAAAAGATCGCCCAGCTTTCGATGACGATCGCCCTGTTTTTCGCCCTGCGAGCGCCGCACTTTGGCGGAGACTCTGGCGTTCAACTCCAAAGGGTCGAATGGCTTAGCAATAAAATCTTCAGCGCCAAAAGAGAAAGCCATGACTTTGTTTGCTATGGCAGCGTGATCCGATAAAATCAGCACGGGGATTTTTTTGGTGCCGTCCTTTTGGCTGAGCGACGCTAAAAATCGCAAGCCGTCGCCGTCCGGCAATTGAATGTCGATCAAAAGTGCGCAGAATGCACTGGTCGCCAAAATCTTTTCGGCTTCTTTGATGGTCTTTACGGAAACAACATCAAAGTCTGGGAGCGAAGCTTCGACCAGAGTTTGAATCGTTAAATCATCTTCAAGGCACAGAACTTTGTCTTTCATAGTGTGACTCTGATTTTTATACTTGGCATTGGGTCTGGGTCAAACATCAAGTGGAATGGAGGTTTCTCCATGGTGCTTCCATCGCGCTCCAAGCTCGAGCGTCGATGATGATTGAGTCATTAGGAGGCAAAATGGAAATGACCAATGCAAAAAGGCCCGCGATTGCAGAGTTGCCAAGAGCTCCGAAGGTGCTCATCGTCGAGGATGATCTCACGCAGGAACCTATCTGGTCCTACATTTTAGGCAAAGTCGATCCACGACTGGCCTATGACTGGGTCACTAGTGAATCGGCCGCCGAACAAATGATTGAACGCTCCACTGCAGAAAACCGTCACTATGATCTGATCATCAGCGACATATTTTTAGCCGGGATTGAAACAGGCTTAGACCTCTGGAGTCGGTATCACAGTCAGTTGCACGGTAAGATTATTTTGGCATCGGGTCTGGAATACATCGATGTCCTAACGAACATGGGAAAAGATCGCGGAACCACTCCGGCCTATTTGCGAAAGCCCTTGGTTCCCCACGAGTGCATCGAGACCATTTACGGAATGCTTTGTCTGCGCTAAACTGAATCGACTTTCGAAACAAAGGTGAGGTGTTCGTCGTGAGCACTTATTTGAATAGTTCAAAGACAAGTCAGTGGATTCTCATTTTGGGATTGATCGCCCTGGCTTTGCCCAATCTTTTTTCGTTCATTGCAATCTTCGGGCTTGAGCAGGCCGTGACGACCAGTCGAGTGGCCCTTCAAACACGTGGAGAAGTCGATGAGATCAATGAACGGATAAAGGATTGGGCGTTGTTAGCTCAAAATCCCAAACTCAATTCGGATGAGACTCTCCGAAAACAAAAAAACACTCTTGAAACGCAGATTGCCGAATCTTTTGCGAGAGGCGAACAACGTTTAAAGACAGACTCTGAACAGCTGACAAGGCTCGTGGAAATTCGGGAAGAGTGGTTGCAGGTTCAGCGCGACGGCGAGGATATGGACTTGTCGC
The DNA here is from genome assembly GCA_937900305.1 of uncultured Pseudobdellovibrionaceae bacterium. GTDB lineage: Bacteria > Bdellovibrionota > Bdellovibrionia > Bdellovibrionales > Bdellovibrionaceae > CALCCV01. Next base: position 4,934 of record CALCCV010000685.1, read on the forward strand.
AGGTTCAAGGGCTCGATCGAAAATTTAACCGCATTGATGAGCGCGAACTCGACAAAGTCACTCAACGTGAACCCGAGATGGTGGCCGGAATCCATTTTTTAATCGTCATCACGATCTTTTTGAGTCTCGTTTCCATGTTTTTGGTGGCTTACGGATTGTTTTCTATGCGCAGGGCCAACGAAGAGCGAAATCGTTTTGTGATTGAACTCAAAGAGCTGCAGGAAGCGGCGCTCACCGCATCGGCTCTAAAATCGAAATTTTTGGCCACCGTGAGCCACGAAATTCGCACGCCTTTGAACGGCATTATAGGTTTGTCGGATGTGATTCAGAAATCTCAAGTTCCCGAACGAGAGCGAAAATTGGTCGAAGTGATTCATCAGTCTGGAAAAACCTTGCTGAAAATCATCAACGATATCTTGGATTTTTCAAAGATTGAATCGGGAAGAATTGAACTAGAGTCCACCGAGTTTTCAGTTGTGCAGGTTCTAAACCAAGTCCTCTTCACTCTGTCTCGAAAATCTGAAGAAAAAGGCTTGAGTTTGAGTTACGATCTCGATCCGCGATTGCCACAAAAAATGATGGGAGATGCCGATCGTTTGACTCAAGTTCTATTCAATCTCGTTGGCAACGCGATAAAATTCACATCTCTGGGGAGTGTCATTGTCAGGGTTCATTTGCTTTCGTCGGAAAAATCGAGCGAGGCATCGAAGATCGAAGACGTGGTCCGAATTCAATTTTCGGTTGAAGACACGGGCATCGGTTTAAATCCCGCACAACTCAAAAGCCTGTTTCAACCATTTGTTCAGCTGCAAAAGACAGGAACCTCGGGCGAGCCCGGCACCGGTCTTGGTTTGTCTATTTGTCAGCATCTGGTTCATGCCATGGGCGGTGACATCGGAGTTGAAAGTGATCTGGGGCGCGGTTCACGTTTTGTATTCAGTTTGGTTTTTTCAGCGGCGTCGGCAGATCAGGTCGGCCAAATTTCCCAAATTCATCTTGCTAAGCGGGTGGATTCTCCGGGCGTGATACTGCCGCTCTATGAAGGACGCTTTCGGCCACACATTTTGGTCGTTGAAGACAATCCGACAAATCAGTTGATTGCTCAAACGATGTTGTCGCGTTTGGGGGCGGAGGCGGTCATTGCTTCTGATGGACGAGAGGCGCTGGTTTTGGCTCGTCAGATGAAATTCCATTTGATTTTGATGGATTGTCAAATGCCCGTGCTGGATGGATACGAGGCGACCGAAGCTTTGCGTCGGGAGGGTTCGCAGGTCCCGATCGTCGCCATGACGGCGAATGCGGCGAGCGAAGAAGAGGCGAAGTGTTTGGCCGTGGGTATGAACGGGTTTATTGCAAAACCCGTCACCATGGAGCCATTGCGGAAGGTTCTTTCGCAATTCATTCAAGAACGTTATGATGGAGTGGCCGGTGAAGTTTTGCAAAGCCTCGGTGAAAAGATCGGCCCGGAGGCTGTGCAACGGGTGGTCGACTCTTATCTCAAAACGCTCAAAGAGTTTTCTGAAATGTCACAGAGGTTTTTGCAAACCTCTGATCTGAATGGGCTCAATCGCCTTGGTCATAGATTTAAATCTTCATCACTGACGGTTGGAGCCATCGGTTTTGCAGACCTCTGCTCGCAACTGGAATTCGCGAGGGATTTTCACCATGCGAAAGCATTGACTCAAACCATTTGTGAATCGGCGAATGCGCTGGAAAAAAATTTCAACAGAGCGATTGTCGAAAGCTGATTAGCCACACCTCACGCCAAGCCAATCCGCTGCCGAAGTCGTAAGCAAAAAAGACCTTCTCGATTGTCAGATAAGGTCCATCGAACTTTGAGAGTTGCATAGCTCGTCCAAACCCATTCTAATTAGATCAACTGAAAGGTTCGTATGCTTGCAAAAGTCACAAGCTTTTTTTTACTGATTCTTTTTCCGGTCGTTTCTTTCGGCGTCCACAAGCTCCAGTTAGGAGCGGATGTTTGGTGTCCCTACACCTGCGATCCGAAGTCTGACAAACCTGGATATATGGTCGAGATTGCAAAGGCCATCTTGAGGCCGAAACAAATTGATGTGATCTATTTAGTGATCCCCTGGGCTCGCGCCATTGAGGATGCAAATGCCGGTAAAATTGATGGAGTGATTGGAGCCAATCGAATCGAGGCAGCCGAGTTTGTAATCGCAAGCAAAGGGCAGGGAGCTGCGAAGTTTGATATTTTTGCGCTGGCTTCGAGCTCTTGGACTTACGCAGGTGAAAAATCCCTGAAGGGGAAAAAAATTGGTGTCATCAAGGGCTATGGTTACGACGAAGAGAGCGTCAGGTTGATGAAGGCCAAGCCGGAAAATTTCTTTGAAGCTGGAGGTGAGGATCCCCAAGAGATTTTGATAAAAAATCTGATTTCGGGTCGTATTCAAGGCTTTTATGAGAATGAAAGCGTTTTCAGCTATGCTTTGAAAATGTTAAAACATTCGGCAAAGGAATTCAAAAAAGTGGGCACTTTTGATTCCAGTCAGCAGGAAGTGTTCGTGGCCCTTGCTAAAAAAACAGAGAAGAGATCGGAAGAGCACACGTCTGAACTCCAG
>CALCCV010000686.1 GCA_937900305.1 uncultured Pseudobdellovibrionaceae bacterium
AAGAAAAGCTTGAGTTCTTGATTCCCGGTTTCGACGTAAAAAAACCAGAAAGTATTGATACGGGGGACCTAGGACACATCAACTTTTTCTACAGCCGGATCGAAGAAAAAGGATACGATCTTATTCACATTGAACCAAACGACCCTCGCCTATCCATGACGGTGCCACTGGCTATCACTGGTGGAAATGACGAAGTGGCAAAATTTCTTGCTCTAAAAGCGGAGGCTTACTTGCAATTACAACCTCTCAATTGGCGCTCTTTCCAATTTTTTTCCTTTCAAGGAGAGCGGCGCGAACTCAGCTCCCTGCTCGGATTACCAATGCCAATGGAGGTACCTTCTGAAGGTGACATTCTCGACTTCATTCAGGGCGAGGATCCGGTAGAACCCCGTTTGAAAGGCGTTAAAGATTTTCTTTCTTTAGGGGACACAATCGAAATCCTCCCCGTCTACGGACAACACACAACTCCTTGGCCAGACGATACTTTTGTCAGAGTCGTCAAAGTCTTAAGAGCGGCATCGAAAATAGATCCCAGTTTTTGGAAAAGGCCCATTGTTATTCCTGTCCTCGGAAAGAATCTGGCCAGCGAAAAAATGGCCAAAGAGCAAAACGTAAGGCTCATCGATGCCAGCGATCCTCTTTTAAAAGAAACCATTCAACAACTTAAACCAGGCGAACCCCTGCTCGTTAATGTCGGATTCGTTCAACCAGAGATCTTTGCGATGATCTACTCAAGAATCACAACGTTTGGAGTTTTGGAGGGCAAAAACACAGCCACCTTAGCCCGGCAGCTTGGTAAGCCCTTCATCAACCTCAAAGGCAGCAACGCAGATTACGAACTCTTAGGTAACGACGGGCGAAATCGATTCGACGTTAAGGGCATGGAGCCAGTGGAAGAGGTGCTAGAAGCATTTGGTTTCCAAAGCAACTATGTAGACCAAGATCCATCTATTCTCTACGATTTCCTAAAACTGCTGAAAGATCCTAACTCAGCGGTGTCGAAAATGTTTAAAGATTTTAAACGGCAGGCTGAAGAGACTAACAAAGTTATAATCGCCTTATCAATGCTCTTGGACGTAGTTCATTCAAAAAGCCCGCAGACCCCTTTCATCAATACCTCCCCTCAAACTTGCAATGTCCTTTTTGGCTTGTAGAAAGAACCTCGTAAGACGCTTCTCAATAGCATTCCGAAACGAAGAGGCGTTTTGAGTTTTTCATGAAGCACTTTTTTCTTACCTAGTGATTTAAATAAAAGGCATCCCGAAAGAAAATGCGCGATGAGCATATTCAGGATTTATTCTCTGATCTCGAAAAAAAATAAGCGATGGGCGTACACACGACTAGTATAGGTCCGCTGACAAACGCGAATGTCAGAGCTAAAAGGAGATAAAAATCTCGGGTTGGAACTTCATTAACATGGAACTCGTCCTGAGGATTGTGGTTCCAAGCTGCTCCACCAAAGAAAAAAGCTGTAAGAACTCCTAGGCAGATCGCAATTATCAGGATCTTTTTCAGTCGAGACTTAAAAAAAGGATTCATATTTCGATTCAAAAGCACTTTCAAAAAGTGGTCAACATAGGAATCCCTCGCAGCTGCACGGCGGCCAGCTTTGAGCTAAGTTTTAATCAACTGGTTGAATCCGAAGCCGGTCAAAAGGTTGGCATTTTTGGACCCACGGATTAAAACCGCAATCTGGATTTTGATTTAAGAAATGCTACTGCTCTCGCGCCACAAGATATCCTCCTTTCCGCTCACTTTTTAGTCCTGCGCCAAGGTTTGCGCCAAAATTCAGTCTTGAGTATTCTGAGGCAAGCCTCAGAGCTTTCCTTTAGATCAGCTACAACTTTGGTCGAGTTGATTTGTGAGCCGAATCTTCCGAAACATTTGAGGGAGGTATTATATGAAAACATCAGCTGTATTTGCAGTTCTGGTTTTCATGAGTCTACATTCCTATGCTGAGCAAAATTGTTCAAAGGACGACAGACTAGAATACACCAAGGGAAAAGAAGTGAACGTTAAGTTGGTGTCTTCATGTGGCTTGTCTCCTGCGCCAAGTATCGCAGTCCAAAACCAGCTTTTAGATGCGAACGGAGAAACGGATTTATGAAAGAACTAAGAGGAAACATGAAAAAAATATTTTGTTGGACCGCATTTGGCTTTCTCATTGGTTGTGCCAGTCAGCCGCAGACCCAAAAGGCTTTGGACTCAAGTCCCCAATCCTTACGAGCTCCAGCACAAGAGATCATTTTCGATGAAATTTTCGCCGACCAGCCGGAGCGAGCCGCTAAATACAACGCTCTCTCTCCCGCGGTGTGGGGTCTCGTCGGTGCCTATTCGGAAGCTGGATACCGCTATCTAAATCGGATGTTGAGGCGATCATTCAAATATGCTCCAACGGGTGAAAAAGAAGTGATTTTATTTCCTATGGATCCGAAGGATGAATACCTGAAAACATTCGATCCGAAGCGAGCCAAGGAAATACACCTTGAATACATTCGTTTCGCTCATCAACTTCAAAATGTGCTAAATCCGATCGCCCACAATTTCAAGGTTCTTTACAGGGGTGAGGGGATTTCTTTATGGCACAGAAAGCTTCAGATTTTTTGTGAAAAGTACTTTAAAGTGAGCCAACCTTGCCAATATCGAGAGCGCGCTTTTCTTTCCACCTCTGAAGACCGAGAAGCTGCACTTGGCTTTGCAGGCAAAGGTGGAGTTGCTTTTGAAATCAAAGATTCGATCTCGGCGGACGTTCGGTATTTTTCTCGAAGCATCCACGAAGCTGAAGTTTTATTCTCACCTCAAACTGTTTTTGAAGTATCAC
>CALCCV010000687.1 GCA_937900305.1 uncultured Pseudobdellovibrionaceae bacterium
TCATGAGCTTATATGGTTTGGTGATTGGAGTTGCGATGACAATTGGTGCTGGAGATGCGCTCGTAAAAGCGACGATTTCTATGGCCAATTCAGCGGTAGTAGCCCATCAAAAAGGACCAATATCCTTTGGAAAATTGAATCAGGTTTTTTTTAGCGACGAAAAACCTTTTCACCATAAGACAGTTCGCTCTGCGCAACAGTGAAGACTTCAGTGCGGATCGCTGACTCAAACAATATTTTTTAGGTTCCCGCGAGACTTTGTGGAGATGAAAAAAGCTGCCAGCAGGATTTCATTAAATCAATGAGGATGTCAGAATCGAAATAAGTGAAATTCTCAAGAAAGGGAATCAAACTTGCTTCAATTTCCCAAAGAGGTTTTCATGTCAAATAAGCGCGTCGTTTGTTACGCCAGAGTCAGCACGGCTGACCAGTCCACGGGGCTCGAATCGCAAATTCGAGTCCTTAAGCAATACTGCGAAAGTAATCGCGTTGAAAACGTAGAGTTCTTTGCCGACGAGGGCATCAGTGGAACCAAGGCTAGTCGTCCCGCGTTGGATCGCCTTATGGCGGCCGTAGAAAGTGATGAAGTTTCATCTGTTGTAGTGTATTCTTTTTCCAGGTTTGCACGAAGCACGACTCATCTTTTAAATGCCCTGCAGGTTTTTAAAAGAAAGGGAGTGCACTTTGTAAGCCTGACTGAAAAAATTGATACCAACTCCGCCGTTGGAGTGGGAATTTTCAGTATACTCGCGGCAATTTCTCAACTGGAACGTGACTTGGTCGCCGACCGCGTAAAAATCGGCTTGGCCAATGCGAAAGCAAAGGGCCGTCTCATTGGTCGAAAAAAAAATGAGAGATTCAGATTTGATAAGAAAGTTGCAAAAGAGAAGAACAAGATCTCCAAAAGAAACTTCTTGAACAAGCTGAAATGGAGAAACAGTTTCACGAGCCCAGCGTGGTCTTCCCCGAAGACCCAAAAATATCCGCCGCATGAACAGTAGCAAATTTTTTATCTCAAAGGCGGACTGTGGTCCGCTTTTTTTAGGGGGCATGGTCCAAAACCCCCGAAATTAATCAGCGCTGTTAAGGATCTCATCCCATTGATGATGGGGTCCCCAGAGCCCAAAAACCATCATTAGAATTGGTTTTAACGTTCAACAAGTGCATTTTTGAAGTGTCCCATCAACTCGAACCGCGGCACAACGGACGTCGGTGCGGTTGATTTCTGTAATCAGTTTAAAATTGCGGGTCTTGGTCGCTTGTTTCGTTCAAGATTGCCTGTTGTACCTCTAGTTGCACGGCTTTCCCCATACTTGCGATTGGCAGGAATAGTGATATTTCAATCTATATTCCAGTTCCGCCTTAGATTCGCCTATGCATTGAATTTCAACGCAATCGGGTGTTTCGGGAATAATTGCAGTGAAATATTCTTGAACTTCGTACGGATATGCGTGCGCATACGAGAACGGCTTGCATAAATATGATTTTTCTTTGTTAAGACCAGCAAAGAATGCCTGAGGTTCTTTGCCCAGGCCTCTTATTACGAGAGGAAATGATTGTGGCGTATAAGGCACATGAAATCTTCGACCAAAAGCATAACAGGAATCAATGGGTGTTGTTCTTTGGTCCCAAAAACCAGATGCCCACCCTAGTCGAGTATGTTGCAGTAACACCGGCTTCCACTCGGAAAATAATCCCAGGTCAGCACTCTGATTACGTAGGTATTTGTATTTCAGTATGTGTTCCCACTCGTGGGACTCCTTCGTCCTAAATTCAACGGTAAAAAGAATGTCATCACCATCATTCTCAAAGCGATATCGATTGTACCTACCTCCGCTGTATTCAATCTGCTCCCATGCATCGCCCGTGCACTTGAAGTGATTTACAAATCGCGTAATCTTATCTGTTAAAGTCCATTCGTAAGCAAAGTCATAATTGGGATCCCTGCTTTTGGTGTCTACCCGCTCAAACCATCGCAACAAACCGGCATCGTCTTTTGCCAATAATAAATGTGGGACTGCGCCGATTTTTACTGAAGCGTCATCTCCAGAATAAACTCCGTCAATATTGGGACAATCTGCAAAGGCAAAACCAGTGAAGGCGAAAAATAAGAGAAAGATAAATTTGCGCATGTAAGTACCCCCAAGTTGTTAATTAACTAGCACTAGAACCTTATAAAATCGTTCTTCGTTCTTCAACAAAAAATGCAGCTAGAAAGTCGCTTCAAAATTTAATCCTTTTCTTCCGGAAGTCGATCGACTTTGCTTTGGCTTCTAGGCGCACGAGGATATCGACGGAGGAGCTGCTTAGGAGCAGGGGGTACAGGAGAGTGGGGATTTACGAGCGCTCTAAATGTCCTTGATTCACGGCTTCATCAATCATCCGTTTTGCAACTTCCCACAAAGGAGCTAAGCCGGCTTCAATGGGTGGTTTGTTTTTTTCAATCACTTGGCGCGAGTGAATAGAATGATTCTTCCACGAATAACCTTGATTCAAAACATTAGAATAGAATGGCAAAAATCTATCGAGCGCTGATACGTATTTCGCCTCGATCGACTCTCCCTCTTCAAATTCATTCCAAATATTCTTGAACTCGCCTGCCACGTCATTTGGTAACAAGCTTGATAAGCGCTCCAAGGCCGCAGCTTCCTTTGGCTTCTTGCTGTTCAAGTCGCCATACACGGGCTTGTCCCTCGCTTAGTTGAAACTCGCGAGTCGAGTGGCGATTTTGTTTAGG
>CALCCV010000688.1 GCA_937900305.1 uncultured Pseudobdellovibrionaceae bacterium
GACCCGATGTGGTCGGTGGTCATCTTTCAGATCCGCCAGGGTATTTCGTTTCGTTGAGTGAATTTGACCGACAAGGCCAGCTAGTGCCTGGCTGCGGCGGGACTTTGATTTCGGATCATCTCGTTGTGACTGCGGCTCACTGTGTAGATGGTTACCCTGTGGAGTCGATTGTTTTTGGCGTGAAATCGATTTCTGAATTTGGTCGCGCTTTGAAAGTGAAACCAAAATATATTTTTATGAACGCCGGCTATGATAGCGAGACGATGAAGAAAGACATCGCTTTGATTGTCATTGGTGACTATGACAAATCTCAACATCCCTATCCGATCAAACCGATTTCGATCGCCCAGAGCCTGCCCGAAGTCGTTGATCTGAAGGTCACGGGATTTGGGAACGCATCTTCCTTTGGCGAACTTTTTCTGCCCGACCTCATGGCGGTGGCGGTTCCTCGCATTCCCACTCAAGCTTGCCGAACCATGGGCGAATCTTACAGCGAGATCGATAAAACTCAGATCTGTGCCGGAGAGTTGCAGGGCCGCAAAGACTCTTGCCAAGGGGATTCAGGTGGACCGCTGGTGTTCGAAAAAAATGGAATCACTCAGTTGGCCGGCGTGGTTAGTTTTGGCGAAGGTTGTGCTCTCAGTTCGCGGCCAGGAGTTTATACAAACGCCGTTGAATATGGAAATTGGATTCACAAAATCACTGATTTGTTGGAGCGACAGGACGATCAACTCAGCAGCGAAGAAGCAGGCCTTTTGGGTGATGCGGGTTGCTTAGAGCAAGACTTGGTGATCAAGCAAGCCGAGTCGTTGGCAGGGGATGCGAAGGCCGAATTCAAAATGAGTTACTTTTTATCTCGCAGCCGATATCAGTTAGCAACTGCGCCGCTCCCTGCGGGTTACACCAAAATCTCAAGTTGCCAACGCAGGGTGAATTCTAAACTCAGCTTTGAGCGCACGGTCTATGCCGATGCTCCAGAATTGCCTGGTGCTTTCGTGATTGAAATCAAAGTTGGTGATCGAACTTTTCGGGCTCGGGAAGTTGTTCCAAATTACAAGTACGAATTTTTTTGCAGCGAGGGCGATCAAAAATTTCGATTTTTAAATATGGGTATCGCTGTTACAGACGAGAGCGTGTATTTTTCATCAGATGTTTCGTCACTGCCGGATCAGCTAGAAACTGTGAGGGAGTGCACGGTTCAAAACAAGACCGTTAGCATTTTGAAGTCGACCGATGGAAGTCTTTTTCTTCGGCAAATCGGCGCCCTGCCTCACGAGCAGGATGAACATCTGATGTCTCTTGAGTTGGCTGATGATGGACAGCCTGTTGAACTCACTTTTCGCCAAACTCAATCCAGTGGCGAAACAGTGTCGGGCACTTTAGAGGTAGAGAATCCACTGGGGGATGACATTCACACTTGGCAAATTCATTGCTCAGGCTTCGAATTTTCGCTAGGTGCCCCGTCGACGATGAGTGCGACGTCGCAAGTTTTTTTTGCGGCTCGGGATGCCTTAGGAACTTTGCCCGCCTATGGCCACGTTTCACTTCCATTTCGAGCGCAGGCTAGTTTGTTTGGAGCGGCGACGCCCGCTTGTGAAATCAATGGAATCAAAGCGAAGGTCACCGCCGTTCATTAGTTGAGGGAACTGGGTCGGTTGACAAAACCCTGCACTCCACCCCGGAGATACAAGACATTCAAATATCCGCGAGCATTGAGTTCTTTTTGGACGGCGGCGCTAAAGACTCCGTCTGGGCACACCAAGACGATTCCAAAATCTGTAGGAATTTTTCGCTCCGCCAGGCCGGCCTCGATGTCAGAGGCGGTGGTTTTGAGATCGTTTATGATCACCTCTGCAGGCGTCTGTGTGGCGGGTATTTGCGCAGCTGGATCGACCATGTAGCGATCCAAACTCATTCTCCAAATCACCGGGACCTGCTGGCGCAGCTGAGAGTTGAGCGGGACATACACGAAAGGAACTTGCCCGCGCAGAAGATTTTCGAGTTGTTCGGGTGCGAGGCTTGAAAGGTCGAATTCTGAAGTTCCCTGTGTGCAATTAGACATTCGTTGCTCGTTTCATCGCCGAGTTTGGCAGATGCAGTCGGATTTTTAAAATCAACGCGAGCCCAACAAAGCCCAACAGACCGCTGAAGAAAAAAGGCGAACCCCAAGAAAGACTTTGATAAAACCAACCACCTAACACGGGTCCTACGATGCGACCAAGTGATGCCAAACTTTGATTGACGCCTAAAGTTTCACCCTGTTCGTGCGGAGGAGTCAGCAAGCTGACAGAGCCCATGATCGCTGGATTTGTCAAGCCCTGGGAAAGTGCTAGGCCCGTCATTGCGACCGTGAGAAGGGTGAGTGTCGTCGAAAATCCGATGAGGGTCAGGCTGATTGCAAAAATAAAAATGCCAATTGGAATGACCGTCCGTTCGCCCAGCTTCGGAAGAAGGCGACGAACTAAAAAGCCTTGCGAAAAAATCATCACTAATCCGATGTAGGCAAAACCGTAACTCAC
>CALCCV010000689.1 GCA_937900305.1 uncultured Pseudobdellovibrionaceae bacterium
CAGGTGAAGATTTTGCGAGTGTTGCAAGAAAAGATGTTTGTGCCGGTTGGCTCTAACCGCGAAATTCCGACAAATGTTCGTATTATTGCGGCGACCAACCGCCCTCTCGAAGAAATGTTCGCAAAGGGCCAATTTCGCGAAGATTTATTTTATCGTTTGAACGTAGTTCCGATTTTTTTACCACCTCTCGGTGAGCGCAGAAATGATTTGGACCACTTGATCAATTTGTTTGTTAAAAAGTTTAACATCGCTCACGCCAAAAAAATCACGGGTGTGAGTCGCGACGCTTTGGCAGCCCTCAAAAAGTACGATTGGCCAGGCAATATCCGTGAACTTGAAAATGTCATTGAACATGCCTTCGTCCTAGAAACTTCGAATGTTTTAACTTTGGCTTCCTTGCCGGAAAAGCTACTGTCAATTTTGGGAATCAGTCTCATTGACGCCGAAGCTGAGGCCGTGGCGCCGGCGGTGTTCAATATTGCCACTCTTCGAGAGCAGGTTGCAGATGGTGATGAGGCGTTGGACGCCGATGACGCTGCGGATGACGACGAAGATGCAGATGTGGATATAGGAATGACGGACGGTCAACCAGCCGCTTTGGATTTCAATCTACAGAAAGAGGCTTTTGAGAAGGAATTTATCATTAAAGCCTTAAAGACTTTCAAAGGACGAATCAATCAAACGGCTCACCATGCGAATATTCCGAAAAAGACTCTTTTGCGCAAGATCGAGAAATACGGTATCAACGCAAAAGACTATTTCAACTCTTAGGAACGTTTGTCGATAAGATCTGTGATTCCTGGAGTTTCTAAATCGCTTCACCAGGGATCACCTAAATGGAAGTTTTGATCATTTTAGCGCCGCTTCTCTTAGCGGCTTTTTCATTTCAGCTCTTCGCGAAGTCTTTAAATTTATTATCGGCAGGTTGGCGAAAAACTCATTCACCAATCACTGAGTCCGCGGTAGATGCAATCTTCTATTCTTTTTTCAGTTTTAGTTTTCGACAGAATCAGATGGAGGCCGTGCGCGTTTTGCTTTGTGCAAACTCTGGGGCTGCAGCTCGCAATGCTTGGCTGCGCTATGCTCTGGCTCCCTTGCCCGCGGTGATTCTTTTCTTAATTTTCGCCGGCCTCAATCAACTGAACGGAGTTTTTATATTGGGTATCGGTTTGATTTTGAGCTTGGTGTTTAGGTCCGAAAAGATTCGGCCATTCATCTGGTTGGGATTGACGAGCTTGGCTGTGAACCAATCAATGCCACTGGCGAGATTTTGGTTATCGCTCGCAGGGACCCACACTGACGGCGTTTACTGGCTGATGGATGGACGCTGGCCCAACTTGCTGGCCGTGGTGGGAGTTTCATTTGTCGTCATGTCGTGGGTTCGATGGGAATGGCTGATGCTGGCGGTGGCTCCCGTGCTGATGGCTCAGAAGGTGATTCATCCTCACCTGGCGTATGGTTTGGTTCTGGGATCACTTCTCGCGCCTTATCTGAGGGCGTGGATTTTTGAAAGGCGTGTGGAAATCCCGCTGAAAAGAACTTTTCAGATTTTGGTGGGTTTGCAACTGGTTGCCTTGCCATTGCATTTTTTGATTTTGGACACCATGAAGAGCCGCCTGGCCTTGCCAAGTGAATTTGGTGAGCTTTTGCCGGCGTGGTGGATTGTTGCGGTCCTAAGTTCGATCTGCCTTTGTTTGTTGATTGCTTTGATTTGGGGACACTGGGCTTCGCGTCGGCACGGCGAGAGGGCGCGCGGTTTGACGGGTTTGCATTTGGTGATTCGCTCGGGAGATCTTTCATTAACTTCGCTTGTGGATCTGCGTTCCTGGTTGGACCTTAGAGATCGCGAAAGTGCAAATTTGGTGAGCCGGTATTCTTCTGAGGATTTGGCGTTGTTGCCGACGAGTGTTCGTCGAGAGCACGATTTGGTTTTGGCAGAGCGCAAACTCTGTCATTCAGATCTTCAAAAGGTCTTGCTCAATTACGACTTCGACTTTGTCGATGTCTGAATCCTTGCCCAACTCTTGACGACGAGTGAGTGGGTCCCCTTTTGAATTTGATTTGACCACATAGATGGGAAGGCTCCCAACTTGGTGAACCAATTGAAGTCCGTTGCGCAGAAGAACGGGCTCGAGCAGATCGACCGAGTGAATTTTCGTATAAATTCGAAACGAACCATTTAAAAAACCCACCCGATTGCGACCACGATCGTAGATGACGAGAGGTGCCTGGCCAAAGTCCTTTTCTGAGAGAAGGGATTTACTGGGTACAAGAAGACGGTGGCCAACGAGGAAACGTTTTTGATCGTGCGGAAGATTTTCTAAATCTTTGTCCGTTAGAATTTGGTAACTATGATCTTTCACGAGGTGCCAATTCTCCCTCTGATTTGGAGCAAAGGTCCATTTTTCCTTAGCTAGCTTGGTGAGTATGGTTTGAAGTTGCGGAACTGCGGTTGGAGCTCTTTGTACGGCTTGAATTTTTTCCGCGATATTTTTGCGCCAGATCGGATGAAAATCACCCTTTAAAAATTCAGGTACGGCGACCGGTGGCTCGGCGGGTTTGGGCTTCGCGGCGATAGCATTGGTATTTGATGGGTTTGGGGTGTTTGAAGAGAGATCCAACTGATTTTGGGATTTTGATTTCGCTTCTAAGTTGTGGCCTTTCAAGCGATTGGGCGAGTCTTGTTGCCAGAGGGAGATGACAAACGCCAGACCCAAAATGCCGAGAGCGCTCCAAAAAAGGCGATCCAAGAATGGTTTGGGGTTTTTAGGTTTTAGTGACCCTGGACGGTGATTCGCCATGAATCGAGTTTACCAGAGATGCCGCGATTGGCATCCAAGACTTTCAAGGTCCAGGTGCCCGCTGAACGTTCGCCATAGAAAGCGTTGGTAACGAACGTTTCGTTCATGTAATTGGCTTCCCCGACTAATGAATTTTTGAACGGTATGACAATGCTGTGAGTGCCAGAAGGGCTTGTGAGTTGCACGCCGAGGTCACCAATGTCTGCATGAGTGATCCGCAAAGAAATGGCGACGTGCTCTAGATCCATTGCCTCGGTGACATTGAGGGTGTTTTGAACTCCGGCTCCATTAAAGTCAGGAATACTTAGGTCTAGGTTCGTTGCCGAAGTCGCACTTCCCGACAGGAGAGTTTTGTCAGACACTTTCTCGACTCCGTCTTTGGCCATTTTGACTGCGGCATCAGTGTCGAGAAGTCCGAAACCGAAAAAATTGTGAAAGTGGAATCCGGCGGCGTTGGTGGTCCATGGATCCTCCCAATTCACTCCGGGTAAGACCTCTTCCTCTTCGATGGGATATGCCGTGGCGGGAGCCGTGGGATAAATTTTTCGAGCCGTTTTTGCCAAAATGTGTTTGACGTCTCGCCAGTTGAGGGAAGGGTTGGTCTCTAACATCAGAGCGATTGCGCCACTGACGAGTGGTGCGGCAAAGGAAGTTCCGGAGGCCAGGCCATAGGCGCAAGATCCATTCACGGCGTGGGAGAATCGGCTAGATGCATTTCGCGAATCGAGATTGGAGATGCCAACGTCGCAACCCTGTCGATCTGTTGAAAGGATTTGCAAACCTCTGATGTCGCCGCCAGGTGCGGATAGCCAAATATTGGCGCCGGGAGAGGAGTAGTCCGTAGGAATTCCAAAAAAATCTAAAGCGCCAACTTGAAGGACAGGCATAACGTTGGTGAAAACATTGAATTGCGCGTTCCCGAATCGAACGAATTTTTGGCTTTGGCTAGTGCGAGGATTGGTCACGGTTTTTTCCATGACGTAGTTGTTGCCTGAGGCTTTTACATACAATGTGCCTTTGCCTTCTCGGTTACTGCTGGCACCGGCAGAAATGGCGTTGGCAAAAACGGCTGGTGCAACAGATAAAATATCTTGGGAGGCTCCCCAGGAGTTGTTTGATACATCGACGTCCTGGCCCATGGCGATCGCGATATTGTCCCAGCTGCTTGAAGCGTCGCTGCCGATCAAATTCATTCCCGCAAAAAGGCTTTTGGGAGCGACACCTTGGCTGCCGGCCCCATTTGCAGCTTTTGCTGCTATCAGGCCTGCGACGAAGGTCCCGTGACCATTGCCGTACTGATCGTCACCAACCGGGGGGGAGGCTGTTGAGGTGAAGGGCGCTGATGTTGTGAAATCTAAATGCCGACCAGTGAGTTGGTTGTCGCGAAGTTCTGGATGACCGAGGTCGAATCCAGTATCGACAATGCCGATCGTAACTCCTTCGCCGCCGAGACCGCTTTTTTTGCTCTGAGTTTTTTTAATATCGATACCGATGTCAGCACGATCGTTAAAGACATCGCCCTGATTGAAGAGATACCAAGTGTGTTTCAGGAGGGGATCGTTGTCTTTCCAAACGGCGGGATCTCCGCTGAGTGTCCCCGGTGCTGGCGGAATCCCTTTCGAAGCACTACTAAGATTTTCGGGAGTGTGGAAGCCTGCGGGACCGCAAGAAATCATCGAGACCAGGCCCATGATTAGGAGGCCAAAGGATTTTGGTCGGTCACTGGAAAAATAGGTTTGGTGATCTGGCAATATTCCCCCGAGCAAAGCAACAGAAACGCTCTATCTCAGTATCGGATTTGATGGCGAATCTGCAAAGGTGAATGGTCTGTATTCTCAAATTCAAACGGGTTTGTGGAATCAAGTATGGTGATTTGAGATGAGGATTGTTGATAAATCGAACACGGCTAATGTCCTAAATGTTGAAGACCGGCCAAGTTTTGATTCGACCGTGAATTGAGGATCTGCGTAGGATGGACTTGTGTCAGATCGAGACGACCTCATCAAACGAATTTCACAACTAGAATCCGAGCTAAATGAAAAAAATCAGGAGCTCGCGCTCTATCGTCGAAAGTTAGAGGGCCTCAACTCAGAAGTTGAGTCGCTGATAAAGAAATTAAGCCAAGAAGTTTTTTTGGCTCAAAAAATTCAGAGAACCTTGTCGCCCACGGATGTACCGAATATTCCTGGATTCGATTTTAGTACAAAGTTTATTCCCGGCCACCAAGGCGGTGGCGATTATTTTGATATTTTTGAATTGAACAATCGGATGAACTTCGCTGTGTTGCTGTCGCAGAGTTCGGGTTATGGTGCATCGGCCACATTTCTATCGGTGCTTATTAAATTGCTGTCGCGCAAAGAGAGCAAAAACTTCAATCAGCCGAGTGAATTTGTCGAACTCATCCGGCGTGAGATTGCTCCCCAGTTGACGGACGGAGATGAACTTCACGTGGTGGTCGCCATTGTGAATCGGAGGACTTTGGAATTGTCTTATTGCTGTGCAGGCGAAATTCCGTCGGTGGTTCGCTCTGGTGGCAATGAAGATTTAATCACACTCGATGCGCAAACGGGGCCTTTGACAAAAAAGAGTCCCGAAATCAATGTCGAAACTCAGTTCATGAGAATGGATTTACATCCCAAAGATGCCATCGTTTTTGCCAGTCGGGGATTGGTTCAAACTTTGGGCAAAAATGGCACTTTCTGGGGGATGGATGGGCTGAAAGACGCTATTACAGCGGGTCCCAAGCCTGGTGTTCACGAGTTAAGAAATGAAATTCTTTACCAATTGGAGCGATTCGCCGGCACCGACACTCCGGTTCGCGATTGGACGGTCGTTGCGACCGAAGTGAAAGAGCGAGTCATGAAATTGGCTCCGAATTGATAGCATTGACCTCATTGTGCAAGCTGAATTAGACCTGACACCGAAGATGACAAAAGGAGCGATTGTGGCAGAAGTGAATATTTATGACGGAGCGATCGACAAAGGTCTTGAAGGGGTTGTGGCCTGCACCACGGCGATTTCGTCAATCGTTGGAGCGACTCTTAATTTTCGAGGTTACACGATCGAGGATCTTGCAAAACACTCGAGCTTTGAAGAAGTTTCGTTTCTGCTGTGGAACAGTCGTTTGCCCAATCAAAAAGAGTTGGCTGATTTTTCTCAAGCTCTTTCTTCGCACATGGTGCTATCTCCCGAGCTTTTGGCGGTGCTAAAAACGTTGCCCACCAAAGATGTCCATCCGATGGCTTGGTTACGAACCGCGGTGTCGATTTTATCTCAATTCGATAAAGACGCAAATGACATGTCAGAGGCGGCGAATCAGCGCAAGGCCTTAGGTTTAACTGCGAAGATGGGAAGCCTTGTTTGTGCCTTTGCAGCTTTTCGAGCGGGCAAAGCACCGACGGCGCCGGTGGCTGGCAAAAGTGTAGCGTGGAATTTTATGTACATGCTCAATGGCAAAGAACCTGATCCAGAATTGGTCAAAGTTTTTGACACCTGCTTGGTTTTGCATGCTGATCACGAACTCAATTGTTCGGCTTTCGCGACGCGGGTCACGGCTTCCTCACTGAGTGATCTGCATTCGGCCATCGTATCTGCGATTGGCGCGCTCAAGGGACCTTTGCACGGTGGGGCAAATGAGCAGGTGATGTTAATGTTGAAAAAAATTGGCAATATTGAAAATGCTCGGCAATTTGTGATCGATGCTTTAGCGAGTCGAGAGAAAGTGATGGGCATCGGCCATCGCGTCTACAAAAATGGAGATCCTCGAGCTCTCATTTTGCGAAATATGAGTCAGCAGCTAACCAAAAAAATCGGTGAACCTCACTGGTACGAAATGTCGACTTTGATCGACGATACGATGCAAAAAGAAAAAGGCCTTTTGCCAAATGTCGATTTTTATTCGGCAACGGTCTATTACAGCTTGGGAATTCCAATTGATCTTTACACGCCGATTTTTGCCACCTCGCGTGTGGCCGGTTGGTGTGTTCATGCTTTTGAACAGTACGCTAACAATCGCATCTACCGTCCGCGCAGCAAGTGGCAGGGCAAAGAGGGATTGACTTGGGTTCCGGTCAGTCAGCGATAGGGGATGAGATGGCGAGTGTATTCACAAAGATTATCAACAATGAATTGCCGGCCTACCGTGTGTACGAAGACCAAGAAGTGCTTGCGATTCTGGCGATGGACCAAGTGACTCCGGGCCATACGCTTGTCATACCTAAAGTAGAAGTG
>CALCCV010000690.1 GCA_937900305.1 uncultured Pseudobdellovibrionaceae bacterium
ATCTTTACAATTGCGATGGCTTTTTTACACCTCTGCTGGATTGGCTGCAAAGGGCGAAGGAGTGGGGCTTTGTGGATGATGAATCGCTGGCCCACTTTCAAACCATTCAGTCGATTTCAGAGCTGACCGCGATCCTGTAAGTCGTGGCATTTGACTGTCGCTGGAGTCTTTTCACAATTCCTATTTGACATCCCGCGTGGCTATTGGGTAGCCAGTGCTTTCGAATCCAAAGGAGGATATATGCGTTTTTTGATCGCCCTTGTGCTTTTGACCCTGTCTTTTACTTTTGCAAGTTTCGCGGAGGACATCGCAGTTGTGCCGCACGCCGGGCTCACTGAGTTTTATCCAGGTCACGGTCCCGGGCATGGCCCAGGCTACCCACCAGGATCGGGTTATCCTCCCGGACCAGGCTACCCAGGCCCCGGTTACCCTGAGCCAGTTCCTCACACTCCCGGTTATCCTTACTACCCCACTCCGTCGCCAGTTCCTTATCCCGTGTTTCCGTATCCTCAGCCTCAACCCGTTTATGTTTGCAGTGCTCGCGGGCAGTCCGGATATTTTTACACCGGTTGGGGTGTTCAGCCTCAGATCGCTCAGTGGTACGCCAACAATTACTGCTATTCCAATGAGCCGTACTGTTACTTTTACGGCTGCATCATTCGCTAGTCGCTGTCGCGGCGCTGGTCGTCTTTAAGCTTCGCGCTGCCCACGGTGGCCGCGCGATCGGCTTCAGGTAAGCAATCAATTTCACAAACTTCAGTTTCGGTTTCAATTTCGATGGTCGCGTGGATCGGCGCGATGTGTGAGAGGTGATGTCGGATTTTCTGTTTGATCAGACTGGCAGAGGCATTGGCATCACAAACTGCGTGCAGAGTGACGATGTGTTTTTCTCCGTCGAGGGTCCAAAAATGAAGGTCGTGTAGATTTTTAAGACCTTCGATCTTCAATAGATCTGTGCGCAAAGTGTTGAGTGAAAAGCCATCTGGCACGGCCTGCGACAATATCGAAAAAGTTCGGCGAAGATTCATGACGACATTTTTTAAAATGAGGCCCGACAGCGCAATCGCTAGGACGGGATCCACCCAATACCACTTCAGCGTTATGATAAAAATGGACCCGACCAGGACGCAGGCCCAACCCACACAGTCCTCGAGAAGATGAAG
Source organism: uncultured Pseudobdellovibrionaceae bacterium (assembly GCA_937900305.1). Taxonomy (GTDB): domain Bacteria; phylum Bdellovibrionota; class Bdellovibrionia; order Bdellovibrionales; family Bdellovibrionaceae; genus CALCCV01. Next base: position 1,164 of record CALCCV010000690.1, read on the forward strand.
TCGAATCATTTCCTGATTCACGCCTTTGTGGCCACGCATTCGCAAGGCGGCCCAGCCATTCACGGAAATCCCTAAAATCGACAGCAACAACATTCCTAAGCCGTAGGGTTCGGAGGGTGATTGCAGGCGACCAATGGCTTCTTTGATGACAAAGCCCGAAGAGAGCAAAAGGACCGCTCCCAAAAACAAGGCCGAAAAGACATTGCGTCGAGCATGGCCATAGGTCAACGTCGCGCTTGGTTTTTGTTGCGCCACTCGGGCCATCCACAGAGCAAAACCCAAGGCGAAGACGTCACCGAAATCGTGAAGGGCGTCGGCGAAAACCGAAAGACTACCTGTCCAATAGCTGCCGCCAACTTCGATGCAGGCAAAAGCTAAATTGAGCAGCAAAACAAAGAGCAATGCCGATGTCGCCTGACCCTCTTCCAGTCCGTGAAAATGATGATGGTGCCCATGAGCACCGTGAGTACCGTGAGCATGGCCATGTGAAGGACCCTGAGAAGGGTCGCGAGACGGTGGATGAGTGGGATGTTGGGAGGATCCGTGAGATGGAGTGTCGCTCATGACCTCGAGAATAAGATTGTCGGCCTCGGACTGTCAATGAAGCGTCAAGTTTCAGCGACCCCGTTTGCGATAAAATTTTTGCCGGTATTTTGGTGACGTTTTTTTGCGAAACGAAAAGTAGCCATCGTGCGGGAAGATGTTGACGCGAAAAAGAGAGAACCAGTTCTCTCGCGAACTCAGGGCACCAGAATCGGTGTTGACCGCAAACTCATAGCCGGCGAGCCTCAGCGCCGAATCTAAATCTTCGCGTCGACGCCCGAAGGTGTAGGCATAACTCAACACGGGCGTTCCGAGTTCTTTCTCCAACTGCGATTTTGAATTGCCGACTTCCAACTCGGCGTCGGAGAGAGATTTGGTTGTGATGTCTTCGTGGCGAAATCCATGTGAACCGATCTCCATACCGGCTTGAACCAACGCCTGACGTCCGGCGGGATCTAAAAGTTCAAAGCGAGGTTCACTGGGGTCCTTTGTCCAATCCCAACTGTTTGAGGTGATGCGAGGGTCTGCCAGCAAATAAAATGTTGCGGTCATTCGATGCTTTTGCAAAAGCGGAACCGCGTATTCAAGATTATTTAAATATCCGTCATCAAAGGTTAGGATCACTGGTTTTTCTGGAAATTCCCAGCTGCTGAGTCGCCCATCTTTAAAGGCACTCAGAGTTTGAAAAGATAAGGTTTTTTTTCCTTGCTTCTCAAGCCAGGTGAGGTGTTTTTTAAACAAATCGCGGTGCACAAAGATTTTGTGTTTGGTGTTGGGCGTTTCGATCACCACTTTGTGGTACATCAAAATTGGAATCGCGCCGCGCAGATGTTTTTCTTCGCGGGCCTCTAGATAGGTTTGCCAAACTCCTTGGACAATTTTTTCAGTTGAAAATTCATTTTGGCTCAAGGTCTGAAGCGCGCGCCGATCGGAGTCGGTCCATCTTTCCGCAAAAACGGGAGCTGCCACATCTTCACCGCGAGAGGGCAGAGAAAAAAGCGGCCTGAAGTCCGCTTTGAGATGCTGCCAAAACTGTGGGTCAGCGAAGGGCGATTTTTCGGCGGCAATATCACCGAAATTTGTTCGTAAAACTTGCGCCCAATTGTTGGGCTGGACGAGGCCCTCCCAGCGGGCTTCACCAAACGCCAAAACGGGAATCCCTTTTTGGAGAGCCGAAATGGCCACTCGGCCGGCGCCGACGACAACCGCCAGTGAGTTCATCTCTTCATCCAAATTGAGGTGGTCGCGAAAGGAAAATTGAATTTCGGGATGAAGTTTTTGAACTTCGGCGATTTGTTCGTGGAGTTCTTGAGGCCAGGCTTCGGCGGGGCCACCGGTGATGAGAAATTCAATTGCGCGTTCCGCGTTAGCCTCATTTGCGCGTTCCGCGCTGGGGTTCATTGCGCGTTCCGCGCTGGAGTTCATTGCGCGTTCCGCGCAAAGGGGCAAGATCGTGTTGAGAAGGAGGCGGAGAGTGTTTTCGCCTTTCGGGCCGCTGCGCCGACCGATAAAACCGATGCGTAAATGGGAGGTTGGAGGAGATTTTTGGGGATTCGTTGGCAGTGGCACGGGGTTTCGCAGAACTCGGATTTTCTTGGGGTTCATGCCAAAATCTCGCTCGAGGTGTATGGCGAGCTCTTCGCACACGGCGAGAACTCGTTCGCCATAGTGGTCAAAAAATTTTTTCCCAAAACTGAGATGCTGCTGGCCGTGGATGGTGGACACGAGCACGGTCGGTAGATTTTTGCAGGCGCCGTGAGCGATGCGAACAGCCGCGCGAGAGTGGGCGTGGACGACCTCTATTTTCTCCTGGATCAAAAAATTTCGCAAACGTCGCTGACATTGCATTCGTCCCCAGAGACTTCGCGTTTGGTGGATGGGCCAGGATTCTGTTTTGTACTCCGTGGCTGGCGAGTGCCAACGGTCTGAAAAGCACCAAACGCTGTGATGATCGCGCGATTGAGCGACCGCCAAAGTGTGGGCGTAAACTTCGGCGCCGGTGAGTTCCATCTGTGAGAGCAGGTGCAGGATTTTCATGCATTTCGAATTTTCTACGCATTGCTCTGGAAGTCAAATTGACTCGCTCTTCGCGCCGCAAAGGTTGTCTCTCTCCGCAAACTGCGAGTACTATAAAACTTGTGGCCCAGAGGACTTTTCATCTGAGCCCAGAGAGGGTTGCCGATTGTTTGCTCATCTGCATGTGCATTCAGAGTATTCGCTTTTAGAAGCGTCTTGTCGTGTGAAGGCTTTGGCTAAAAAGTCGGCAGAGCACAAAGCGCCAGCTTTGGCTTTGACTGACAATGGAAATATGTTTGCGGCGATCGAATTTTATTTTGCCTGCTTGGATGCCGGGGTTAAGCCGTTGATAGGTTTGGATGCCTACCTGGCGTTTGGCAGTCGTCACGACAAGCGGCCCGAGTTTGCGTTCACTCCTAAAATCGTCCTCTTAGCAAAATCTCTGGAAGGATATCGTGAACTTTGTCGACTCTCGTCGATTGGTTTTCAAGAAGGCTTTTATTACAAACCTCGCATCGATTTGGAAGTTTTGGCCAAAAATTCGAGCGAGCTGATTGCGCTGACGGGGTGGACGCAAGGTTACCTGGCGGAATCTTTTCAACGAGAAGGCAAAGACAAAGCTCGTGGGCGAGCCGAAGGCCTGCAAGCGATTTTTGGCGATCGACTCTTTCTCGAGAGCGGTCGATTTCAAGTTCCGAACGAAAAAGAGCACCAAGATTTTTTGCGCGAGCTGAGTGAGGATTTAGGAATTCGCCGAGTGGCGACCAATGATGTGCACTTTTTGACTCCCGACGATCAAATTGCGCAAGAGGTTTTGATCTGCATTGGCACCAATCGCACATTGTCAGATACCTCGCGATTTCGGCTGGGAAGCAATCAGTATTACCTCAAACATCCCGAAAAGATGCGCGAACTCTTTGCCGACGAACCTGAACTTTGTGATCGCACTTTAGAGATCGCAGACCAGTGCAATGTGAAATTCAAACTCAAAGATGCCGCGGGCAAAGCGATTTATCACTTGCCCAGTTTTCCGACCACTGCTGGCCGAACCGTGAAAGAAGAAATGGAAAGCCTCGCTCGCCAAGGATTGCTTGAGCGTTTTGCCGAAGCGGAAGCGACGGGCGAGCCTGTGGCCGAAGAACTGAAGCCCGATTATGATAAGCGCCTCGACTATGAACTTTCGGTGATAGATCGCATGGGCTTCAATGGTTACTTTTTAATTGTTGCCGATTTTATCAATTGGGCAAAGATGCAAGAAATTCCGGTGGGACCGGGGCGAGGGTCTGGTGCGGGATCCTTGGTGGCCTACAGCTTGAGAATCACCGATCTGGATCCGGTTCGCTACAAACTGTTGTTCGAGCGATTTTTAAATCCTGAGCGGATCTCGATGCCCGATTTTGACATTGATTTTTGTCAAGACCGTCGCGGCGAAGTGATCCAGTACGTGACCCAGAAGTACGGCGAAAAAAGTGTTTCGCAAATTGTGACTTACGGAAAATTGCAGGCGCGGGCCGCGATCAAAGATGTGGGCCGCGTGTTAGGCATGACGTTTGGAGAAGTTGATATCGTCACGAAACTCATCCCGGATAAACTCGGGATCAACCTCAAAGACTCGCTGGAGATGGAGCCTCGTCTTCGTGAGGCGATGGAGTTAAATCCGCAGATCAACACGCTCATGAGTTTGGCGCAAAAGGTGGAAGGCCTTGTTCGCCACGCGGGGATTCATGCGGCCGGTGTGATCATTGCCGATGGGGCTTTGATGGACCACGCTCCCCTCTACAAGGGTGCGGACGGTGAAAACGTAGTTCAGTACGACATGAAGCATGCCGAAAAGATCGGCCTGATCAAGTTTGACTTTTTGGGATTGAAAACTCTGACCCACGTGAATCAAGCTTTGCAAATGATCTACAAAGGCCATGGAATTCGGATTGAGGCCAAAGACATCTCGGTCAATGATCCTGGCATTTATGAAATCATGTCTCGCGGAGACACAGCGGGAATTTTTCAATTCGAGGGTGATGGCATCACGGACGCGATTTGCAAAATCAAGCCGACCTCGTTCACTGACATCACGGCCATCAATGCGCTCTACCGGCCCGGTCCGATGGCGATGATTCCCGAATATGCAAAACGCAAGCATGGTGAGTCGCCGGTGGAGTATGTTTTAGAAATCACCAAAGAATCACTGGAAGAGACCTACGGAATCATTGTTTACCAAGAGCAGGTGATGGCCATCGCCTCCTCGGTCGCTGGTTACTCGCTGGGAGAAGCAGATATGCTTCGCCGGGCGATGGGAAAAAAGATCAAAGAAGAGATGGATCAGCAGCGCGTGCGATTTATGAAAGGCGCGGCTCAAAACGGGCACGATCCAAAAAAATCGGAAGAGCTCTTTGATCTCATGTACAAATTTGCGGACTATGGTTTCAATAAATCCCACGCGGCGGCCTATTGTGTGATCGCTGCGCAAACGGCGTGGCTGAAGAAATATTATCCGGCTGAATTTTTTGCGGCGCTGTTGTCGAACGAGATGGGCGACACCGACAAAATTGTGAAATACATCAAAGACGCGCAAAAGCGGGGTTTGGTGGTGCGGGGGCCGCACATCAATCACTCAGAATTTTTATTCACCGTTGCCAATGGCGAAATTTATTTTGGATTGGGGGCAATCAAGGGTCTAGGTGAAACCGCCGTTGAGTCGATCTTAAAGGGTCGAGCTGAGGTGGCCACCGGCAAATTTGCGACCCTCGAAGAGTTTTTCACCTCTGTCGATGCGCGACGGCTCAATAAAAAAACGATGGAATGTTTGATCAAAGCTGGGGCCTTGGACGACTACGGCTTCCACCGCGGTGAACTTTTGCACAACTATCAACGCTTTCTCGATTGGGCTGTGACACTGGCGAAAGAAAAAGAGTTGGGGCAAATCAGCTTATTCGACATTGCCGAAGGCACAGCCCAGGGCGTGCAAGTTGAGCGCATTAAGCAGTTGCCGCGACCTCAAGTTTTAAATTTCGAAAAAGAAGTCATTGGGTTTTATTTAAGTGATCATCCGCTCAAAGGTTTCGAAAGCCTGTCACTCCTCTATGCTTCGCACCGGATTGAGCAACTGCCGGCCGAAGAAGTGCCGCCCTTCAATCCGCGCACGAAGGAAAAAAAGAAGGTCACTGTTTTTGGTTTGGTGACCGAGCTTCGCGAGGTGATCACCAAAAAAGGCACTCGCATGGCCTTTGTTCGCTTTGAAGATCTAACGGGTGGAATCGAATTGATTTGTTTTCCCGACGCCTATGCGAAGTGGGAGACGATGCTAAAAAC
>CALCCV010000691.1 GCA_937900305.1 uncultured Pseudobdellovibrionaceae bacterium
TGCAAAGCCACCACCGCGGGCTGTACCGCGTTTTTGTTGCGCGAGCTGGGTATGCAGCCTTCGTATCTAATCGGTGGCGTGCCGGCCGATTTACCGAGGGGATGCGCGATCACCGATGGCGAAGTTTTTGTCGGGGAGGGCGATGAATACGATTCCGCTTTCTTCGATAAAGGGCCAAAGTTTTTGCATTACAATCCCTCTTTTTGTGTCATCGCCAATGTGGAATTTGATCACGCCGATATTTATAAAGATCTCGATGATGTGAAGCGAGCCTTTCGAACCTTGGCAGGATTGTTGGCACCGACGGGTTCTCTCACGTACTGGGCCGATGATGAAAATGTGCGGGATGTGGTGAAAGACTGCAAGGGTCACCTATTGAGCTACGGATTGAAGGAAGGGGATTACCGCGCAAAAGTCGAAGCGGTGGAGTCAACGGGGACCCGGTTTTCATTGACTCACCAAGGGTCAGCCTTGGGTGCACTCGAAATTCCTATGTCGGGAGAGTACAATGTGTTGAATGCGACGGCCGTCGTCGTGATGGCGCTCCAATTGGGAATCGAGTGGGCCACTATCCAGAAAGCATTTGCAAGTTTCAAAGGTGTTAAGCGACGGCAAGAAACTTTGGGGGAGCCTCGGGGAATTTTGGTCATCGAAGATTTTGCCCATCATCCAACGGCGGTTCGAGTGACGCTGCAAGGATTGCGGGACAAATACAAAAATCGTCGACTCCTGTGCGCCTTTGAGCCACGCAGCGCAACCTCGCGCCGAAAAATTTTTCAAAAGGAATATGTTCGATCCTTTAAAGGTGTCGATGCTGCGTTCATTGCTGCAGCTTACGATCAGACCAAAATTCAAGAAGCGGATCGTTTTTCTTCGGCGGAGCTGGTGGCTGATTTACAGAATTCTGGAATCAATGCCAGAGTAGGACACAGTTCTGACGAGATTCTGTCTCAAATTCAACATGCGGCGAAGCCGGGAGACGTCATTGTGCTGATGAGCAACGGGGGTTTTGGTGGAATTTATCCAAAACTTTTGCAAGCCCTGGCCTCACCCAGCTGATCGAGCCGTTGGCATTCAACTCAGTGGACGCTCCCGTTTCATAACGACACAATCCCCCTTTGAGCCAACTGACGTCTAAAACTTAGACAGAAATGTCTCGCAAGGATGCATTTAAGCCGTCCAGGATTGGAACTGTTCGTGCAATGACTCTCAATCAGAGACATCGCCGAAAGGGTCGACCATATGCAAGTGCAGCAGCTGTTTGTAGTCGTAGGAATTTTTCTGGGTCTATGCGGATTTGCGAGTTCGTCGTCGGCAGCTTTTTTTGAGCCGATTCATTGCGAAGATTTAAAATCCCGACTATCGGAATACGAAGTTTATCTCTCTTGCCAGGACAATCCCGCTTGCCTGGGAAAATTTAAAACTGAACAGCAGAATCTTCTGAACTTTCTAGATACGAAAATGGCTTCCGTCACTCAATGTGTCGATGAAACCAAACGACCTTTTCTTGTCTGGGCTGTGGATCCGCGTGAAACGCCGGTGCCGCGACTGGCCGCTGAAGTTTTTAAGCGCGTCGGAAAGTCCCTCGAAGCCAAGGCGCTTTGTGAAATGGCGCAGATGTCTCTTGCATCCATCGTCAATTTTGAAACTCAAGAACATCTGATGGCGACCGAACGAGTGCTCAAGCAAGAAGATGCGTACGCACTTTTTGAATCCAGCGTGCGAAATCTTCAGCGGCAGAATACGGATTGTCACACCCAAGGTGTGAATATCTTGTTGGGTTTAACGGACTATGAACCTGAGTTGCCAAAATTCTCTGCCTTTTATTTGGAGCGAGCTCTTGCGGCCTTGCCATCCCGCGAACTGGGCAACGAAGCCAAGAGTGAGTTCTTAAAATCGTTTATCGAGCGCAGCCTCGACCTCTCGCCAAGTGTGACCGAACGAGTGTTGGCATTGGCCAAGCTGACCGACGCTGTGGCGGAACTCGATTTGATGAAGGTCGCAGTTGAAAATTTGAATCTTCCGGCCGTCAAAGTTTTAAAAGACCGCCGAACGGGATCTCTTCCTGCCGAAGCGAAATCCTGGTTGTGCCAGGCCCAGGCGGCGCGAGGCCCTTGGTCTAAAGAGATGTTAGGTGAAGCCTTGGGTGTGTTAACCACTTGTCCCCAGGCGAAAGCAACGACGGCGATGGAAAGTCGAAACTAAATAAAAAATAACTTATATAACTTATATATATTATATCTTTCATCTGGATATTCAGCGCTCAGAAATAACGCTGTCTCGTGGTTGAAATTGGAAATTCGCAACGACTGTGCCGCCGGCACTGACCCTCTGCCAAGCGGTGATTTGATCATTTTCAGTGAAAGTCAGGATGTCTTCGCGAACGGCCAGGTCCGGTGGTCCGTCTTGAATTTGATACATTAACAATATCGATTTTCCATTGCCAAGCAGTTTGACATCGCAAGCGCCGTGGGCCGCGAGAATTCTCAAACGATTGGCGGCGGCACCAAAGAGCTCCTGCTCCGACGAGAGATTGATATTTGGAAACGACACGAAACCTTCTGCATTGGCATCAGGATGGCCAGGTAAATATTTGAAAATCGGAAGATGATCGCGTTCAACATCACAGGTGCCATTTTTACAGCTGCGAATTCTAAAGGGCAGGAAGGGCCCGCCCTCTGGCGTGCGAGTGGTCTGGGCATTGGCGACATTCAAACCCAATAGACCCATTTGCAATCGTGTCTCTCGCAGGCGTTCACATTGGCTTTGGGAAAGAGAGAGCGAGGATGCGGCAGGGAGGGACTTTGCAATGAGCAAAAGTGTGAGAGTGACAAGCCAACTCGTTGTTTTCATCATTTTCTCCGGTCAAGATCTGCTTCTAGAATATCGAGGCTTTACATCCCGCAACAGACCAGTCGGGGATAGAAATGGGCTGGGTGGGGGATCCATTGGCACCCTGGCATGAGTTTTTGAGATCGAAATGGATAATTCTGCGCAGCAAAGACCTTCGTTGATTGCGACGACGGTGGCCGATCGTTTAGCACTAAGCATGCGAGAAAATCTGAGTCCATTGATGCGACAGTACTGGGATATTAAGAATGAACACCAGGATAAAATTCTCTTTTTTCGGATGGGAGATTTTTACGAACTTTTTTTTTCCGATGCGGAGCGGGTGGCCCCACTCGTCGGATTGACCCTCACCAAACGCAATAAAAAATCAGCCGACGAAACTCCCATGTGCGGACTCCCGCACTTCGCCGTGGCGGCTCCCATCAATAAGCTCTTGGCGCTGGGATTCAAAGTGGCGCTGTGTGATCAGGTGGAGGATCCGCGCAAAGCCAAAGGTCTGGTGAAGCGGGCGGTGACTCGAATTCTGACTCCGGGAATGGTTCTCGACATTGATCAAGTGGCTGCGACCAAAAGTATTTTTCTGGCGGCGTTTGATCATCAGGGCGTGGTTTTTTTTGAATCAACCACCGGTGAGACATTTTGTTACCGAATTGCCTCTGACAAAGAAGTTCCCGAAATTTTGGCTTTGCACGAAGTGGCCGAACTGGTTGTGGCCGAGCCCGTCAGTGAAGATTTCAAATTGCAATCTGGATGTGGCTTAGTCACTGTCTATTCACCGCCTGGACAGAGCTTGGCAG
>CALCCV010000692.1 GCA_937900305.1 uncultured Pseudobdellovibrionaceae bacterium
CGAAGACACTCTTTCCCTACACGACGCTCTTCCGATCTCTTAACGACGGTATCAAGAGTTCCGTGAATGATAGCCACCTTTTGATTTTTGATATCAGCAACCGAATCTGATTTACCTTCTTTCGCATACCCTGTCAGCGTGGTCGTCAAAGCACCAATATCAACTGTTTCAGGCTCATTCATACAGACACGAATGCGACTCATTGCATTTTGGACGCATCCAAATGGTCCCCCTGCAACGACTCCAACACCAGTGAACAAGCTCGCATGCAAACTGCCCAATTGGACCGCCATAAAAGCACCGCTAGAGATTCCCGAAACAGAAAGATCCTTTTTCGAAAGTTTCAATGCCGGTAAGATTTCACCTTCTAATTTCCATTCTTCATTTGAGGGAACTCGCGGTTTGAACTGAGATTGAGTCTTCGTTGGCGAAAAACAACCGGTCTGCAATGTCAAAGCCGAAGCCAACACGAAATATACAAAACCACGATTCTTAAAAAGTTCATTTGGGCTCATGGAAACTCTCCTGGGTGAACGAGGACGGGAAGAAACTGGACTTCTCCTTTCCTCCCGCTTAAAGCGTACTTCCTCGCTCTCATTTTTCGAAGGTAATTTTCTTTGATAAGATCCTATTTTCAGATGTAAAATAGAATTCTTAGCCTAGAAATAAATTCAATGTTCGGAAGTCTCTGGATATCTTCCCCCCTAGACTCAGATGAGGGCACAATGTCGATACAAACTGAAACTGAATTAGAAGCTTTAAGAAAAATTGGAGCCATTGTTGCCAACTGCTTGCAATTTATGGGTCAAAATCTTGAACCGGGGATGACAACATTCGAGTTAGATCAAATGGGTGCTGCGTATTTACATCGCCAAGGTGCACAGTCAGCTCCCAAATTGGTGTATGGTTTTCCAGGTGCAACCTGCATCAGCGTTAACGAAGAAGCAGCCCACGGAATTCCGGGCCAGCGTCGAATCTGTGCCGGAGATCTGGTCAATATTGATGTGTCCGCCGAATTGGGAGGATTCTTTGCCGACACTGGGGGATCCTTCATCGTGCCCCCAGCAAGTGATCTCAAAACCCATCTCTGCCAAGCAACCGAGAGAGCTTTAAAAAGAGCCATGAACATTGTTCGGGCCGGTTGCAAAATCAATGTGATTGGCAAGGCCATCAGCGCCGAAGCCAAAGACAATGGTCTGACTGTCATCGAGAACCTTGGCAGTCACGGCGTTGGTCGCGCTCTGCACGAAGCTCCCGATTTTATTCCCGGTTACTTTGATCGGAATGATCGGCGAATTTTGACTAAAAATCAGGTCATCACTATCGAGCCCTTTTTAAGCACGGGCGCATCTGAAGTGTTTGACAAAGG